>CAVIFD010000156.1:0-4597 GCA_963641545.1 bacterium
ATCCACATCGTCGATGTCTCTGCCATTACCCACGAACCTGAACTCAATCATCGAGCCGTTGCGAAGCTCGGGGAAGAAGTTCCTCTCCATGTATCGCCACACCGTTCCGCCGTAGAGGTTCATCAGCCTCTGCTTGCGCGAGCCGACAATCTTGCCGTCGCGCACAACCCATACCGGAGTGTAGCGTATTATCTCGAGCACCTCGTCGCGGAAAATCATATCATCCGCACCTTCAACCAGCCGTGCCAGTCCGTCCCAGTCTTCGCCGAGCGACACTGTCTCGATATTCAGATCCGAGGTCTCCATATTTTCAATAATCACTCTCCTAATAGCTTCACATCTTGCATCAGACAGTCTTCTGTTGTTTGCCGTGTTCCCCTCGGGCGACGCACCCGTGGTGATCACGATCCTTTCCAGGCGGGAGTACTTTTGGCGTACACGAACCTTGTGCAGAAGCTCCTTCAAGCTCCACTCGTTGTCTTTGTAGCCAAGGTTCAGATCCGCGCTTCCCACGGCGAAGTAGAGCCGGCAGCGGAGGTTAGTATCCTCACCCTCGCCAAACGCCTCGACAACGCCCCCAAGGAAGCACGCCCAAAGCAACACAACAAAATATCTTATCTTCTTCATGACCACGATGTCCCTACTCAAAGATTTCCTTGTAAATGATATAATCCTCGTCCGTCATCGAGTGACCCGGCTCGAACACACATTCGATGATACCGGTCTCGCCCAGCTCGGCGAAGAAGTGCGTCTGCATATATCGCCACACACTCCCGCCGTTCAGATCTTTCAGTCGTTTCTTTCGCGAGTCTATCACCCTGCCGTCCACAACCACCCACTCGGGAGTGTCGCGGATGATTTCGAACACCTCGCGGCGGAACGGCATATCACTTCTGCTCACTATGGCAGCCAGCCCTTTCCAGTTCTCGCCGAGCGACCGCTCTTCAATTATCAGTTCCGAGATATTCAGGCTCTCACGAACGAGCGTACGCAATGCCTTCACACGGCTGTTGCTCAGTTTTTCGTTTTCTGCAGAAACGCCCTCAGGAGATGCCCCGCAGCTTATAATCACTTGCCTCAGCACCGAGTGCCGCTGCCGTACCTCCACCTTCTGTAGCAGAGAATCCAGCCGCGCTTTATTGTTTCTGTAGGTCAGGTCCGCATTGGAGCTGCCCTCGGGGAAGTAGAACCGACACCGCAATGTGTCGTTCCCTCCGATGGCTGCCTGCACATTCCCCAAAAGGCAGACCCAACACAGAACAATTAAAAACCTACTCATATTCATACTCACTACTCAAAAAAAAGCTTACACAATGATTATACTCACGATTAAAGACCCTCCGGCACAATGTATTCCGGACTTTCCGCCGCGCCTTTCTTTTCAAACACGCACTCTATCATGCAACCCGAGCGCAACTCGGCAAAGAAATGCTCCGCCATATACCGCCACGCGCTTCCGCCGCGAAGCGATTTAAGCTGCTTCTTGCGAGCCTCCACAACGGCATTACCCCAAACGATGCACACAGGTGTATTACGTATGATACTCAGAGCTTCGTTCTTGTTTGGCATTTTCGATTTCTCGATAAGCTCGGCAAGCCCGTCCCAGTCCTCGCCCTCCGAACGGTATTCAAACACCGTGTCGGGGACAAACAACCTCTCGCATATAGCGGCACGCAGAGCCATAAGCCGTTTATCCGACAGAGTCTTGTTGTTAAAGGAGTTTCCCTCGGGCGACGCACCGGAGCGAAGGATTATCCGCTTCAGAACAGAGTGTTCCTGCCTGCAGCGTATGTCGTACATGAGATTTTCCAGGCTCGCACCATTATTCCGATAGTACAGGTTCATATCAGAACTGCCCACCGGAAAGTAGAACCGGCAACGCAGGGTATCACCCTCGCCAAACGCCGGAAGTACATTCCCGATGGCGCAAGCCCAAAACAGAATAACAAAAAACCTTTTCAATCTCATATCTCGAACATTTATATCAAACTCTACACAAAGCCGTAACGAACTCTCATTTCCTTCTTATTAATTCTCCGTTTTACCTTCGGTGTTTTCCACTCTCTATGGCATAGAGTGGAAAACGCCGGGGAAACATCGCGTACAGACAGCTCTGAGGAGTCCCTGTCGCTCATGCTTTCAAGAAATGCAGAAACAAAAAGAAAAAAACGAGATGGAGATATTGTATTTGAAGGAGCATGCTTCCTGTAGTTACTACTCGGAATGTATTCGAAAAGGTTTCTCGTATCACAAGTTTGGTGGTATGGATACGGATGTGGATATCGATGCGGGTAAGAACGATTGCATATTGTTCGTGATGGGAGGCATGATCGAAATGTCATACGAAAACGAGATACAGAAACTTTCTGCGGGCAATATGATATACCTTAATCGGGAATGTTTCTGCAAAATTTCTCCGCGGGGGAAGGGAAGCATCCTCGTCATGCGGTTCGACAAGGTGTTGCAGGGCTGCGATAAGTTTTCGTTGTCACAGCTTGGCGACGTGGATATCCCCGACGGGATCGGCGTATATCCTTTGGAGATCAAGGACAGGTTGAGTCTGTTTCTCAAACTTATGATAGGATACTTGGAAGACAAGGTCTGTTGTGCACCATTCCACGAAATGAAGATTAAGGAATTGTTCTGGCTCATGCAGCTGTATTATACAAAGACAGAGCAGGCACTCTTCTTTCGTCCTCTGTTGGGTAATGGTTGCGAGTTTAAGAGAAACGTGATGAAATATTACAGAAACGCCATGACCGTGAAAGAACTCTCTCGGCTGTGCGGAGTTACCGGCTCGTCCTTCAGGCGGAACTTCTTGAAAGAATTTGGCGAACCCGCAAGTGTGTGGTTACAGAAACAAATAAACAGCATGATAGAGCTCAGGTTGGCAGATGAAGACATGTCGATAGGAGATATAGCTGCAGAGCTGCACTTTTCCTCGCATCCTCAGTTTTGCAGGTATTGCAAGAAGAATTTCGGGCATACCCCCAAAGAGTGGAGGAAAATACTGAAAGACAGAAATGTATCCCCGGAAGGAAGCTCCACGACAAACGGCGTTGAATGGAAATGATAAGAAAAAAAATCGAAAATGGTAATCTCTCTTTGCTTATGTACGTTTACATTTGCGCCCGATTAGTATCAATAAAAGGTAGATGCTGATGTCATGTAGTAGTAACCGGCAGGTGCTTTTCCACTCTCTGCCATAGAGAGCGAAAAAACATGGCGGCAAATATACATATATAAACAATTGAGCAAGCCGCTCCCCAAGCGAATTAACATATACAATCCGCCACGAGGTCGTTCACCTTATCCAGCACAGACCTGTCGAGATCCCTCAAATAGATTTGAGTCACCTTCTCTGACGAATGCCCCAAGCACTGACTGATGACAGATATAGAGGCGCCGCTGTCGCGTGCCAGCGTTGCCCAGCTATGACGGGCGGCGTGCATTTGTATGGGTGTACTCATGCTCAAAAGCCCGGACACTTTCCTCAGCGCATACCTTATCCGGTCGTACGCCTTCTTATACACAGAATACGTTTCCTTCGTTTCCGACGGGATGACGAGAGGAAACACATACTCTCCGGTTGTGCCGTTATACTTATCCAGCAAATGCTGTATCTTCCGATTGATACCCACCTCAAGGAGTTGCCCTGTCTTTTGTCTTCGGTAACGGATCGCTCCGTCGGATATATCTTTCTTCTTAAGCATGGCAATATCAACGAACGACATTCCGCGGGTGTATAAGGAAAACATGAACACATCTCTTGCCAGACACTCCGGTGTACCCTCTTCGAGCTGCAGAGCGGCTATGTCCTTCAGCCGCTCTGCCGGAAGGCTTCGTTTGACAGTCTTCTCCGCACGGATCACGATACCCTCGAACGGCGAAGGAATCTGCAACATCAGCTCGTGGCAACCTTTCTTATATACCGCCTTCATATTACGCAGGTAGAAACCTACCGTATTCATACACACACCCGATGCGAGAAGAGCGTCGCGATAGCCTGCAACCTTATTGTGTGTGAGTGTTTCAAACGAAAAATCCTTCTTGCCAAAATACTTCTTCATAGAGCTTAGGGTCGATTCGTAGGCTCTTGCCAAACCCGTATGCCCCGTGTCATAGAGCAAACGGATCCTTTCCTGCATATATGCGTAGAAGCCCACGCGTCCTATCATGCCGGCATAAAGCGCGAATACATCACCCACGGTATACTCTTTTCCCGTTTGTTCCAATCGGGCTACAGCCTCATGCAGACGAGCACTTATCATCTCGCACTTGTTGTTCATGCGGTGAACCGTATCCGTCTGATTTTCCCCACCCATGAGCACCCGCCTGTGCTTGATGTCGAACTGAGAGGGCGCGACACTATAGCTCGTGTATGCGCATTTCTTCTTACGAGCATGTATAACCTGCACAACTAACGGAAACGCTCCATGAGCATTACTCCGTCCTTTTACCAATACTGTCTTTATCGATGTCTTAACCATATATATGTTTATTATTGAATGTATTAAAAATCCGACAAAGTTAAATCAGGATACGACAGGTTGTCGGCAAGCTTGACCCATCGGTTGGACTTGCTCAATCCCGAAAG
>CAVIFD010000157.1:0-4596 GCA_963641545.1 bacterium
GAGAAACGATCCCTGCTCGGACAGTTACTACTACGATAAGGTGAGGGGCAGGAATGTCTTGTCGACCAACTTGGGTTTGATAGCCAAGGCGGGCGAAGATGGTGAAATGACGGTGATGGTTCACAATCTTCTGACAACGTCTGCGGAAAGCGGTGTCAAGGTTGTCGTCTACAATTATCAGCACCAACAGATGGCTTCCGGCACGACCGGCTCTGACGGGATGGTAAAGCTTCGGCTCTCTTCCGGCAAACCTTTCTACCTCGTTGCCTCCTCGGGCAGACAACGCTCTTATCTGCGTGTCGACGGTGGGACGGCACTCTCGTTAAGCTCGTTCGACGTTGCGGGCGAGGTATTGCAGAAAGGTGTCAAAGGATTTATCTATGGCGACAGGGGTGTGTGGCGTCCTGGCGACACGCTTTTCCTTGGTTTCATACTTAACGACAGAGAGAAGAGGCTTCCGAAGAACCATCCGGTGGTGATGGAGCTATATAATCCGCTCGGGCAGCTCTACCTGCGCAAGACCGAGACGCGCGGCACAATGGGCATCTACTCTTTTGCCATGCCGACGGAAGCAGACGCGATGACCGGAGCATGGAGCGTGAGCGTGAATGTGGGAGGCGCAACCTTCTCCAAACGTCTGCGCCTTGAGAAGGTCAAAGCCAACCGTCTGAAGATAGATCTCTCCGTGCCGAAAAAGACCCTTCTGAAAGGCGAGCCGCTCGACGGACGGCTGCACGTGGAATGGTTGCAGGGCGCGACGGCAAGAAACCTCAAGTATGACATACAAGGGACATTCATCCCGACAACGACAACATTCGAAGGCTATAAAGGCTTCTCTTTCGACGATCCTTCGAAAGTGTTCGTCAGCGAGGAAAGCAAAATCATTTCGGGGACGACCGACGACAAGGGCAACGCCGCGGTGAAAGCATGTTTTGAGGTCGGCACAACTGCCCCGGGCATGCTGAAGGCGGGACTTGTGACCCGTGCATACGAAGAGTCGGGCGAATTCAGCATAGATGCGACCCGATGTCTTTACTCGCCTTACCGGCGTTACGTAGGTATCAAGTCGCCACAGCAGACACGCGAACAGCTCAACACCGGTAGCTCTCATACGTATGAAGTGGCTTCGGTCGGTTATGACGGCAAGCCGCAGGCGGGCACCAAACTGGATATTGACGTGTACAAGGTGTATTGGTATTGGTGGTGGGAAGCTGCCGACCGTAACCTTGCGGGATATGTTTCCAACTCTTACAACAAGCCCGTAAAACAGTTGTCTGTCAGTACGGACGGGAACGGGCGCGGTGCGTTCAGCCTTTCGTTCCCCGACGAGGAATGGGGCACTTATTTCATCTTGGTGAAAGACAAAGACGGCAAACACTCCACCGGCGTGATGAGTTATTTCGATCTGCCGACTAACGAGGGCAGACGTAATGCCGACGGCAGCACTTCGGCGAATATGTTGAGTTTTAAGACGGACAAAGACACCTACAAGCCGGGCGACAAGATGATTGTCACCATCCCGTCGTCGAGGGGGAGCCGTGCCATTGTCAGCATTGAGAACGGCACGAAGGTGCTTTCCTCGGCAGAATACGACTGCGACGACAACCATACGACAATCAAGCTTGATGTCACGCCAGAGATGCAGCCCAATGCCTACGTTTATGTCACGCTCCTGCAGCCTCACGGTGTTACGCAAAACGATTTGCCTATTCGTATGTACGGCGTTGTGCCTTTCACGGTGACTTCTCCCGAGAGCCGGCTTTATCCGCAGATCAGTGTGCCGGGTGAGATCAAACCCGAAGCGGAATATGAGGTTGTCGTTTCCGAGAAGGAAGGACGCGAGATGGCATACACTGTTGCCGTTGTCGACGAGGGGCTGCTCGACCTTACGCGTTTCCGCACACCCGATCCTTGGCAGGCATTCAACGCCCGCGAAGCTCTCGGGGTGAACACGTGGGATATGTACGACTACGTGGTGGGAGCTTATGGCGGTCGCATAGAGCAGCTGTTCAGCATTGGAGGCGACGATGCGCTGAACAAAGGTCCGATGGCTGTTGTCAACCGCTTCAAACCCGTGGTGCAGTTCAGCGGTCCGTTCCTGCTGCGAAAAGGAGAGAAGGCGCGTCACCGCTTTATGATGCCTAACTACAACGGACGTGTGCGCGTCATGGTGGTGGCTGCCGGCGACGGTGCTTACGGCAATGCGGAGAAGAGCACGTTTGTGCGCAAGCCGGTGATGCTGCTGGGCACTCTGCCACGCGTCATAGGAGTGGGAGAGGAGATGGTTGTCCCTGCAACGGTCTTTGCCACGGAGAACGGTGTGGGCGATGTGGCTGTGTCGATAAGCTGTTCGGATAATATGGAGATAATGGGTTCTGCCACCGCAAATCTTCACTTCACGACGAAGGGCGACAAGCAAGCCTCGTTCCGTATCAGGGTGAAAGACCTACCCGGTGCAGGACGGGTGACCATCACGGCAACAGGCAAGGGCGAACGCTCCGTCTGCACAACCGATATGGAGATACGTTCCGTCAGCCATGCGCAGAAGAAGGTCCGGAACATCACTCTCGAAGCCGGCAAGACGTGGGAAGGGAACGTGACGCTGTTCGGCATGGCGGGCACCAACAGTCTCTCGCTTGAGGTGTCCGACGTGCTGCCTCTCAACCTGAACTCGCGGCTGTCGTATCTCATGGATTATCCGCACGGATGCCTCGAACAGGTTACGTCGAAAGGTTTCCCGCTGCTCTATGTCGGCGGGTTCAGCGATATGACTGCGCAGCAACGGGAGAGGGCGGAGCGTACAGTGAAGGACGTGATCAGCCGTCTCGGCTCATACCGGATGGTGGACGGGGCATTTGCTTACCGGCCCGGGGGGACGAGCAGCAGCGGTTGGGGAACAGCGTACGCCGTGCATTTCCTGCTTTCCGCCGAGGCAAAGGGATACCTTGTGCCCGATGCCATGAAGCGCAGTGCGCTGAGTAACCTGCGGCGCGTGGCTCGTGAGTGGAAGCCTGCGCAATCGCCCGATGCCCTCTCCGAAGAGATGACGGAGGCATACCGGCTCTATGTGCTGGCACTTGCCTCGGAGCCTGAAGTCGGGGCAATGAACCGTCTGAAGGAAAACACAGGTCTTGCGCCCGTGAGCCGTCGGCTGCTTGCCTCGGCATACACGATTGTGGGCAGGCAGGATGTGGCAAAGGAGCTTATAAACAAGACGACGCCCCTGAGTGCCGCGCCCGTCTTTACGGATCTCACCTTCGGAAGCGATCTGCGTGATAAGGCAATAAATCTGATGACGATGACGCTGCTTGGCGAAGGTGCCGAAGCTGCACGGCTTGCCGGCGAGGTGTCTGCCGCTCTTGCCTCGGACGATTGGCAGAGCACGCAGTCCACTGCCTTCGCGCTGGTAGCTCTCTCGCAATACATGGAGAAATATAAGGTCTCGGACAGCATGGCGTTTACGTATACCCTGAATGGCAAAGCGCAGAACGTAGAGACGACGAAGAACATCCTGACAAAGACACTGCTCGAGGGGTCTGCCGGAGGCTCTGCCGCACTCAGGATAAGCAACACCGGAGCGTCGACCCTCTTTGCAAGCATACTGACAGAAGGCACAGCGGCGCAGGGCGGCGAGGAAGCCTACTCAAACGGACTTTCCATGACTGCCGGCTACACAGACCTCGGCGGGCGTGCTGTGGATGTCTCGCGGCTTGCGCAGGGGACGAACTTCGTCGCTGTCGTCACGGTGAAGAACCCTACGGCACGGGATATTACCGGCGTTGTGCTGACGGAGATCTTCCCCTCAGGATGGGAGATCCTCAACACACGTTTCATGACGGACAAAAAGCCTGCTGCCGACGAAGCTGCCATCAGCTATCAGGACATACGCGACGACAGGGTGTACAGCCACATCGACCGCCTCCCCTCGGGCTCTGCGGTGACGGTGCGCATCAACCTCTGCGCCGTTTACTCAGGGAAGTTCTACCTCCCGCCCGTGCGCTGCGAGGCAATGTACGACAACCGGACGGCTGCCAACACTGCCGGACGTCCTGTCGTCGTGGAGTAGAACTGCATGGAAAACACTTTATACGTTTGTTTAGGGTCGTTTTTCACAAGGATGGGATACTTTTGGGCGCTTAAAATTTAATAGACATGATAAATAGACGAAGTTTTTTGAAGAGTGCGTCTCTCCTTACTCTCGGCGGTGTTGCCTTGAGTCGGACTGACGCAGCGCATGCCGCAGTGCCCGAGGCATCGGCAGTGGCAGCAAAGAAGAGTATCGGTTTGCAGATCTATTCCCTGGGAAGGGAGCTGACCGACGATGTCCCGACAGGAATGAAACGCCTGAAGAAGATGGGCTATTCCACCCTCGAGCTGGCTGGCTACCGCGACGGTAAAATCAACGGCATCGACATGATGGAATACAAACGCATGGCTGAGGATGCCGGGCTGAAGATCACAAGCTCACACGTGAACCCGCCGACGGGCGAATACACGCCGGAGACGAGAAAAGGGATCATGGAGTTTTGGAAGAAGACTGCCGACGACCATGCGAAGCTCGGCGTGAAGTATCTCGTGCAGCCCGGGCAGCCTCGT
>CAVIFD010000158.1:0-4588 GCA_963641545.1 bacterium
GAATGGGGTAGGTAGGTTCTCTGCCTTTTCGCCCTCGGCGCTGGCTGCAATAAAAGCTATGGGCGCGACGCATATTTGGTATACGGGCGTGATTGAGCATGCCACCCAAACGGATTACACAGCTTACGGAATACGCCGCGACCATGCCGGCGTGGTGAAAGGCAAGGCAGGCTCGCCGTATGCTATAAAAGACTATTACGATATTGACCCCGACCTGGCAGACAACGTGCCGCAGAGGATGGAAGAGTTCGAGGCTTTGGTCCGCCGCACGCATGAGGCAGGGCTGAAGGTGATAATAGATTTTGTGCCCAATCATGTGGCTCGCGAGTATCACTCCGACGTGCGTCCGCAGTATGTGGAAGACCTCGGGCAGAGAGACGACACGACGAAGGCTTTCTCTCCCGACAACAACTTCTATTACATCCCGGGCACACCGTTGCACCTCTCGTTTGCGACGGAGTATGGCGAGGACGGGTACAGCGAGTTTCCTGCGAAGGTGACGGGCAACGACTGCTTCAGTGCCTCGCCCGGGAAGAACGACTGGTACGAGACGGTGAAGCTGAACTACGGCGTGGACTACGTGAACGGACGCGCCTGCCATTTTGACCCTGTCCCAAGCACGTGGAAGAAGATGATCGACATACTGATGTATTGGGCAGACAAGGGAGTGGACGGTTTCCGTTGCGACATGGCTGAGATGGTGCCGGTGGAGTTTTGGGGCAGGGCAATCAAGAAGGTGAAGGAGCATCATGAGGTATGCTTCATTGCCGAGGTGTATAACCCTGCGGAATATCGCAGCTATATCTTTGGCGGCGGTTTCGATTATCTCTACGACAAGGTGGGCTTATACGACACCCTGCGTGCCGTGATATGCGGCAATGCTCCGGCTTCTGCCATCACGGGATGCTGGCAGGCGTTGGAAGGCATACGGCAGTATATGCTCAGTTTCCTTGAGAACCACGACGAGCAGCGCATTGCCTCGCGTTTCTTTGCCGCAGATGCAGAGAAAGGCATTGCGGGCATGATTGTCGCGGCAATGATGTATACAGGTCCGGCGATGATATACTGCGGTCAGGAGCTGGGCGAGCCGGGGATGGACGAGGAAGGCTTCAGCGGATGCGACGGCAGAACAACGATATTCGACTACTGGAGCATCGACAGTCTGCGTCGCTGGACGGGAACGCGTAAGTTCGACGGCGAAGGTCTGACCACGGAGCAGCGTGCTCTTCGCGAGAAGTACGCACGTATACTCAACGTGGCACGTACGGAGCCGGCAATAGTGCAGGGTGCGTTCTTCGACCTTATGTATGCCAACACTCAGAACCCGGGCTTCGACACCGACAGGCAGTATGCCTTCTTGCGTGGGCATGAAGGTGACGTCGTGCTGGTGGTTGCCAACTTCGATGCCGAGGAACGAGTGGTGCGTGTGAATATCCCCGAGGATGCTTTTCGCGCATTGGGCTTCGGCGACAACAAGGCGGCGGTGCTGACGGATCTGCTTACGGGAGAGAGCTGCATAAGCACGCTCACAGCAGCCTGTCCGTACTCTCTGAGCGTGCCGGCACATGGGGGGAAGGTGCTGCGGTTTGCCTACAATTAAATACAAACCGCCGTCTCTCTGCTTTAGATAAATTCATACTTTTGCCGGCACAATTAAAAACAAACAAAAATTCGCAGCAATGAGTGCACAAACCCCTTTTTTGGTGTTTTCGGGAACCAGTTCCCGGTATCTTGCAGAGAAGATCTGCAATAGTCTTGGTTGTCCTCTCGGGCAGATGAACGTTCAGCATTTTGCCGACGGAGAGTTTTCGGTATCCTACGAAGAGTCTATCCGCGGTCGCGACGTTTTTTTGGTGCAGTCAACATTCCCCAATTCAGACAATCTGATGGAGCTGCTCCTGATGATCGACGCAGCCAAACGTGCTTCGGCACACTCGGTGATTGCCGTGATACCTTACTTCGGCTGGGCACGCCAGGACAGAAAGGACAAACCCCGTGTTTCCATCGGTGCGAAACTCATTGCCGATATGCTGAGCACTGCCGGCATCAACCGTCTTATCACGATGGATCTGCATGCCGACCAGATTCAAGGGTTCTTCAACGTTCCCGTCGACCACTTGTATGCTTCCACCATTTTCCTGAATTACATAAAGAACGAGCTGCCGCTCGACAACCTCTGCATTGCCACTCCCGACGTGGGCGGAACGAAGCGTGCCAGCAGCTACTCGAAGTATCTCGGGCTGCCGATGGTTATCTGCCATAAGTCGCGCCTGCGTGCCAACGAGGTTGCAGAGATGCGCATCATCGGTGATGTGGAAGGGCTGGACGTGTTGTTGGTGGACGACATGGTCGACACAGCCGGAACAATCACCAAGGCTGCCAACCTCATGATGGAAAACGGAGCACGGTCGGTGCGTGCCATTGCCAGCCACGCTGTCATGTCAGACCCCGCTTCCGCACGCGTTGACCAGTCGGCTCTGACGGAAATGATCTTCACAGACTCCATTCCGTACGCGAAGAAGTGCGAAAAGGTGAAGGTGCTCTCTGTTGCAGATATGTTTGCTGAGGCAATTCGCCGCGTATGCAGTGGCGAATCCATCAGTTCCCTCTACGCTCTTTGATTTTTTATCCTCGCGAGCTGCGGGAGATAAAACCAGGGGTCAGGATTTATCCGCGCAAGTTGCAGGAGATAAATCTTGGGGTTAGGATTTAACCGCGCAAGCTCGCAATGATAAATCTTGGGGTTAGGATTTAACCATGCAGGCTCGCAATGATAAATCTTGGGGTTAGGATTTAACCGCGCAGGCTCGCAATGATAAATCTTGGGGTTAGGATTTAACCGCGCAAGCTCGCAATGATAAATTTGTATATTGTTTCCGGTAAACAAATGGTTTCACACATATAAACGCAAGTAATCTGAGTATGGAAAACAACGAACTGTTAGAAATGGTAAGAAGGAAAGCCCAAAGCTGGCTTACCGAGAGTTACGATGCCGAGACGAGAGCAGGGGTGCAGGAGATGCTGGACAGCGACGACCCTGCGGAGCTTATCGAGTCGTTCTACAAAGACCTCGAGTTTGGAACAGGTGGTCTGAGAGGTATCATGGGCGTTGGCAGCAACCGTATGAACATCTACACCGTCGGTGCTGCGACGCAGGGGCTGTCGAACTATCTCAAGAAAGAATTCGACAAGTTAGACCAAATCAAAGTGGTCATCGGGCACGACTGCCGCAACAACAGCCGCCGTTTTGCCGAAATATCTGCCGACATCTTTTCTGCCAACGGCATCAAGGTGTATCTGTTCGACGCTCTCCGCCCGACGCCGGAGATGTCGTTTGCCATCCGCCGGCTCGGATGCCAGAGCGGTATCATACTGACGGCTTCTCACAATCCGAAAGAATACAACGGATACAAGGCATACTGGGACGACGGGGCACAGATGATCCCGCCGCACGACAAGAACACCATTGCCGAGGTGAACAAGATACGCAGTGCTGCCGACATCAAGTTTGGCGGCAACAAAGACCTGATAGAGATTATCGGCGAGGACATCGACCGTCAGTACATCGAGGCTCTGACGAAGATTTCCCTCTCGCCCGAGGCTATCAGTCATCATCACGACATGAAGATTGTCTACACGCCTATCCACGGCACGGGAGTGCGGCTCGTTCCTTCCGCTTTGCAGGCTTTCGGGTTTACGAACATCATACATGTGCCCGAGCAGGACGTTGTGAGCGGCGATTTCCCTACGGTCGTTTCCCCCAACCCCGAAGAGCCGGCAGCGTTGGCAATGGCTGTGGCAAAGGCAAAGGAGACGGATGCAGAGCTGGTGCTGGCTTCCGATCCGGATGCCGACCGTGTGGGTGCGGCGGTGAAGAACGACAAGGGCGAATGGGTGCTCCTCAACGGCAACCAGACGGCACTGATGTTTGTCTACTATCTCATCACCCGTTGGAAAGAGCTTGGCAGGATCGACGGCAAGGAATATATCGTGAAGACCATCGTCACCACGGAGCTGATACGCACCATTGCCGAGCGTAACGGCGTGGAGCTGTATGATGTCTACACCGGCTTCAAGTGGATTGCCGACGTGATAAAGAAGAACGAAGGGAAGAAAAACTATATCGGTGGCGGCGAAGAGAGCTACGGCTTCCTCTGCGAAGACTTCGTGCGCGACAAAGATGCCGTCTCGGCTTGTGCGATGCTGGCAGAGATTGCCGCGTGGGCAAAAGACCAAGGCATCACGATGTACCGGCTGCTGCAGAACATCTACGTGCAATACGGCTTCTCGAAAGAGAAAGGCATCTCTGTTGTCAAAAAAGGCAAGAGCGGAGCCGAAGAGATAGAAGCCATGATGAAGAACTATCGCGAGCATCCGATGCAGGAAATCGCCGGCGAGAAGGTCTCGCTCTTCTACGACTACGCTTCCTTGAAGGGCTACAGCTATGCGGACGGAGAGACGCTGACGCTGGATATGCCGACAACATCCAACGTGCTCCAGTTCTTTACGGAAGACGGCACGAAGGTGTCTATCCGTCCGTCGGGAACAGAGCCGAAGATCAAGTTCTACATCGAGGTTCATTCCAAGG
>CAVIFD010000159.1:0-4527 GCA_963641545.1 bacterium
CAGGGGTACAAAGCCATCTCGAAAACTTTCGAAGCCACTTTTGAGTGACGAAGTCAGGAAAAAGTCATGCTGTCACCGCAGGTTCCGGCGTTATTGTCTGTTCATATATTCCTTGGGCGATACGCCGAATTTCTCCTTGAAAGAGTTGGAGAAATGCGAGAGGTTGGAGTATCCGACGGCATACGCAACCTCCGAGACGGTGAGCTTGAGGTTTTGCTTCAGCAGCGAGGCTGCCTGCTGGAGGCGGATGTTCTTGATGAAGTCGCGCGTGGAGAGGTTGGTAAGCTCCTTCAGGCGGCGGTGGATATGCACGCGGCTGAAGCCTACCTCCGAGGCAAGCATCTCGACGCTCAGCTCGGGGTCGTCGAGGTGTTTGTTTATCACCCTCATGATACGTTCCATAAACTGCTCGTCGTTCGACTTTATGGAGATCTTCTCCACCTTGTCTTCCTGCTGCTGTGCGCCGCTGAACTTGCTACGCAGCAGTCTGCGGTTCGTGATGAGGTTGGCAATGGTGCGCTTCAGATGCTCCGTGTTGAACGGCTTCACGATGTAGGCGTCGGCACCTGCCTCCATGCCCTCAAGCGTATCTTCCATCCTTGTCTTGGCAGTGAGAAGGACAACGGGGATATGGTTTACAAGGGTGTTTTGCTTCAGCTTGTGGCAAAGCGTCAGGCCGTCCATCTCCGGCATCATGACATCGCTGACAACAAGGTCGGGGATATCTCTCAGCACAATGTCGTATGCCTCCTTGCCGTTGCCACAGACCGTCACCTTATACTCGTCCGACAGCTCCGCTTTCAGATATGCGCGTATCTCGGCATCATCTTCTGCCACCAGTATCCGCAGGCGCGTCTTGGGCTTCGCCGCACTGACTTTTACGGCTGTCTCTTCCTCGAAGCTGCTCTCGGGGTTTATCCTTTTCGTACGACTTACTGTCACGGCGGGCGATGTCTCCATCTCGTCGGCTGTCAGATGTCCCGAGCCCATCGGGAGACGTATGACGAAGCGGCTGCCCTGAGCATCCGTCCGTCTCTCGGCATGTATGCTGCCATGATGCAGCTCTACCAATGAGCGCGAGAGGTGCAGCCCTATGCCCGTGCCGAGGTTCGACTTTGTTGCGTCGTTGTCTATCTGATAGAACCGCTCGAAGATACGTTCTATCTTATCCTCGTCGATGCCCACACCACTGTCGGTCACCGTAACCTCGAAATACTCCGCCCCGTCTTTCCACGAGCTGTCTCTCCCCACAGAGAGAACCACCTCTATCTCTCCGCCGTCGGGCGTGTATTTGAAGGCGTTCGAAAGGACGTTCATCAGCACCTTGTCGAAGTTGTTCAGGTCTATCCACACCTCCAGCCGGGGCATGTCGTGCACGAAGGTAAACGTGATGCCTCGCTTGTGCGACGTGTATTCAAACGGCTGCATGACATCGGCAACGAAGCCGACCATGTCCGTCTTGCGCAGCTTCATAAACATCTGCCCCTTGTCTATCTTACGGACATCCATCAGCTGGTTTATCAGCCGTAGTATCCGTTGCGCGTTGCGGTATATCATAAGGTAGGTCTTGTGAAGCTCGCCCTTCTTCTCGTCTGCCATGAGCTTCTCCAGCGGATTGATGATAAGGGTCATCGGCGTGCGTATCTCGTGCGAGATGTTCATGAAGAACTGCAGCTTGGCTTCGCTCAGCTGTTCGTCGTGCTCGCGTTTCATTATTTCACGGCGATACCTCACACGCGACATTACTATATATATGCCTCCCGCCACCACCAGCGTTGCGAGGCAGGCATACAAGCAATATGCCCACCACGTCTTGAACCATGGCGAGGCAATCCATATCCCGACGGTATGCGTCTTCGAATAGTTGCCGGCGCAGAAGCTGCGCACGAGGAAGGTGTATTTGCCGGGGCGCAGATTGTTGTAGGTGACGCGGTTTACCCCGGGCTTCGTTGCAGACCATTCGTCGTCAAGCTCCTTTATCCTGTATTGATAGGAAACCTGCTCGGGGTTGTTGTATTGCAGTGTGGAGAAAGCTATGCTGAACGTGTTGTCGTGGTGCGAGAGGCGGAAGACCTTCGCATCCTGCACCGAGGAAGAGATGATGGGCTTCCCGCCGGAAAGGGTGTTCTTGTGTATCGGGCGGTTGTACACGTAGAAGTCCGTGATGCAGACGTTCAGCTCCCTCGCATCCGCATTGATCCTCTTGGGCGAGAAATGCGTTATGCCGTTTACGCCACCAAAATAAATTCTACCCCCCCCACTTTTGCAATATGCGCCGTGAGAGAACTCGTTCCCTTGCAGTCCGTCGGCGGAATAGTAGTTCACGAACACATCCTTCTTCACGTCATACTTGCTAAGCCCGTGGTAGGTGCTCACCCATATGTTACCTTCTTCGTCTTCACAAATGCCGCATATCACGTTGTTGGGCAGTCCGTCTCCGGTGGTGAACCACCGTAGTCCGCCTGTCTTCTTCGAGAAGCAGTACAACCCCGTAGAGGTACCTGCCCAGATGTTCCCGTCACGGTCTTCCGCAAAAGCATATCCTATGCAGTCGGTTATCAGGGAGTTCTGTCGCTGCCTGCTGTCGAGGAAGCTCTTTGTCTTCGGGTTGAAGCAGCTCACGCCTCTGTAATGCCCCAGCCACACAAGCCCTTCGCTGTCGCAGAAGATGTAGCTTATCCAGTCGTTGAGCAGCTCGTCGCGCCTCGGGTCGTTCTTCTCGTCTTTCGACGATTCATAGTGTGTCAGTTCGTGGGATGTCAGGTTGTATTGGTAGAAACCCGTGCCGAACGCCCCGATGTATAGGTTCTTATCCTTGTCTTCGGCGATGGAATACACGATGGGTATATGCACAGGGCTGAAAGGTTCGCATCTGCCCGTCTCTCGGCTCAGCCTGACCAATCCCTGCCCGAAAGAGCCTAACCACAGGTTGTGCTCCGAGTCTTCGTATATGCACATGATGGTGTTCGGCACGGAATGTTCCCCGTTGCCCGGCGCATAATGGTGCAGACGTTTCCCGTCTTTGTCCAGCTCGTAAAGCCCTTCGTTGTCGATGCCGACCCACAGATGCTGCCTGCTGTCCTGAAAGACCGACACCACGCATCCCTGCCCTATCGGATTGTAGTATATGGATTTGTTGCCGTAATACTCGAACGGGTTCTCCTGCTTCGGTATCAATACGATGCCTTTCTGATACAGCCCTATCCACAGATTGCCGTCTCGGTCCTGCATAATGGCATGCACTTTCCCTCTCGAGAAATCCACCGAGGCATTGTCTATCTTATGGTCTTCCAAACGGTATTCCTGCGGATTGTAGATTTTCACTCCCTGACCGTCGGTCCCGACCCAAAGCTTGCCGTCGACAACTGCCATACAATAGACCGATATATACCCGTCGTCGCCAACGTAGGGCACCGGCTCTATCCTGCCATTCTCCTTGTCGTAGCGGAACACGCCATGCTTTCGCGTGCCGACAAAGATATTCCCCGACTCATATTCCGCTATCGACGTTATCTCGTTGGTGCCATATCCCAAATGCTCGAAAGATTGCAGCTGCTTCTCCTTCGCGACATAACGCGCCAAGCCGTTGCCGAATGTCCCTATCCAGATATCCGAGAGAGAATCCACGTAGAATGTCGACTGATAGATATAGTTCGATTGCTGAAACAGGTCGTCGACAGACACAGCCCTGCACATCGTACTGTCCAGGCGAAACATCCCCTGCCCGCTGGTGCTCAACCACACCTCGCCTCCACGCACCTCCTGCAGATGAGTGACGTGTGGCATCACCTGCTTGCCGGAGCGTATCATCGGGATCTCGCGGAAGGTGTCGGTCTCACGGTCGTACATCATCAAGCCGTTCGCACAGCCGACAAACAGATTGTGGCGGCTGTCTTCGAAAATGACACAGGAGTAATCGGTCGCAAGAGAAGCGGAGTCGCCCGCAACGTGTTGATAGTTGGTGAAGCCGGAGCCGTCGAAACGGTTGAGTCCGTATTCGGTGGCAATCCATATGAACCCTCGGCTGTCCTGAAAGAGATGGTTTATCAGACTACTCGACAGTCCGTTCTCGGTGGAATAGAAGTTCCTCGTTTGGGCACTGAGGAAAGAACCGGGCACAGATGTCACCAGTATGAGACATACGTACACATATCGGACAAAGGCTTTCATATGTTGCAGCATTCATTTTCCTCCTACCCGTGTCCTTTCCAAGTGATGTTTTTATCTGCCCTGACGCTTGCGCTCCGTCTCGTCGAGAATGATCTTGCGCATACGCATGTGGTTCGGCGTTATCTCCACATATTCGTCCGCCTTGATGTATTCCAACGCTTCTTCGAGCGAGAAGACGATTGGTGGCGGCAGGCATACTTTCTCGTCGGTGCCCGAAGCGCGCACGTTGGTCAGTTTCTTGCTCTTGTTTACGTTGATAACCAAATCGCCTTCCTTGGAATGCTCGCCAACCACTTGCCCGGCATACACTTCATCGCCCGGGCTGATAAAGAAACGTCCGCGGTCTTGCAGCTTGTC
>CAVIFD010000160.1:0-4512 GCA_963641545.1 bacterium
TCGAAAAGATTTCGAGATGGCAATTCCACACGGAAAGAGACTTTGAAAAGATTTCGAGATGGCAATTCCGCATGGAAAGAGACTTCGAAAAGTTTTCGAGACCTCAGAGACTAAAAAGCAGAGGCTGCATCGTAAATTCTAACTACGACGCAGCCTCGAACCTTTCCCTAAACGACCACCGAAAGGTGGTGCGTAGGAAGAGCGATTGAAATTCTTACGATACTGCCTCCTCCGACGACATTGAGCAAACACCGTTGAAGCGGGCTCCCGGCTCTATCTCGAGCGATTTTACGAATATATCCCCGTTGATGTTTCCTGTGGATTTCAAAACCAACTTTTCGCCGGTACGCACCGTCCCGTTCACCTCGCCAAGGATTTCGGCACTTGTGGATACTATATTGCCCGTCACGCACCCTTTCGGACCTATAACAAACTTGCCGTCGCAATCCACATCGCCTTCAATCTGTCCGTCCAGCCTGAAGTCTGTTTCTGTCTTGACGTTGCCTTTTACGATTGTTCCTGTTGTGAGGGAGTTGTGCAATCCGCCTATGGCGTTCTCTTCTTTCTGTTTCATACCCATCATAATACACTTTGTTACTCGGGGCGCAAAGGTAGATTATTTCGGGTAGAAAGGGTTACCTTTGCCCGCCTTTACGGATAAAAAAACGAAGAGAAATGACAACACAGATAACATTGGATGCCATGAAGTTTTATGCCTATCATGGCATGGGAGAGCAGGAAAGGCAGGTCGGAAACACCTTCGTGGCAGACCTTGTCATGACGGTGCAGGCAACTAAGGCGGTGGCATGCGATACGATGGAAGATACCATAGACTATGCCGCAGCCTACGAGGTGGTAAAGCGTGAGATGGACATTCCTTCCCGTCTGATAGAGCATGTCGCAGGGCGTATTCTGACGGCACTGAAAGAAGCGTTCCCGAGGCTCCTCGCTGCCGAGCTGAAGCTCTCCAAGCTGAATCCTCCCTTTGGCGGAGACCTCCGCAGCGCATCTGTGATACTCAAAGAAACATACCCCGAGCAGTCCGGCTTATGATACATGGGATAAAGGTCATAGGCTTCGATGCCGACGATACGCTTTGGGAGAACCAGACGTATTACACGGAGACGGAACGGAGGCTTCGGGATTTGCTGTCGCAGTATGTGGACGGCGACACCTTGTCGGCAGAGCTGTTTGCCACGGAAGACAGGAATATGTCGCTCTATGGCTACGGCGTGAAGGCGCATATCCTTTCCGTGATAGAGACGGCTATACGAGTTACGAATGGGAGAGTGTCTGCCGACGTGCTGGGCAAGATACTTCTTCTCGGGAAGGCGCAGCTGAGGAAACCGGTGGAGCTTCTCGACGGGGTGGAGGAGACGCTGAACGCCTTGGCAGGCAAGTATCGCCTTGTGGTGGTGACGAAGGGCGACCTGCTCGATCAGGAAGGGAAGCTGCGCCGTTCGGGGATTGGGCACTATTTCGAGCACGTGGAGATTATGAGCGACAAGACCGACCATAGGTACGCTCTTCTGTTGAAACATCTCGGCGTGCAGCCGGAGGAGTTCATGATGATAGGCAACTCCGTCCGTTCCGACATACTCCCGCCGCTGAGGTTGGGGTGCTATGCCGTGCATGTCCCTTTCAGCACTACCTGGGCGCATGAGAGTGTGGACGGGACTGTGGAAAGCCCGCGCCTTCGTACCATAAGTTCCCTTAGGGAGGTTATCTCTTTGCTTTCAGTTGAGTGAATGTCTTTTCCCCCTTCAGGTAGAAAGAAAGGATAAGACTACGGCGCATCAGCTCGGGGATGTCTGCGAGTGTTGTCTTGGCGAGGTTCTCTTTCCGCCGTGCGGCGTATTCCGGTCTCATCTTGTGGAAGGCTTTACGGGCATCATACACTGCCTTGGCATTGCGGGCATGCCCTGAGAGCAGGAACTTGGCAGCAGCGATATAGTCGAGGAAGAAGCGGGCACGCATCACCCTCTTCAGATCCTTATCCGGAAGGTTCTTGTATATCATCAGCAGGTTATTGCGGAAGTTGAGGAAGGTCTTGCGCGGGCTTTCAGCCTGCAAGGTTGCGCCGCCGACGTGGTAGACCACCGATTGGGGCGTACATACTAACCTATATCCCCGCGAACGCAGCCTCCAGCACATATCGACTTCTTCCTGGTGGGCGAAGAACTCTGCGTCGAGCCCGCCTGCTTCCTTATATATATCGGTACGGATAAAGAGGCATGCCCCCGTAGCCCAAAGGATGTCGGCTGTCGTGTCGTACTGCCCATGGTCTTTCTCCACCACGTGTAGCACACGTCCGCGGCAGAAGGGATAACCGTAGATATCAATATATCCGCCGGCAGCTCCGGCATATTCGAAGCTGTCCTTGTTGTGCCATGAGAGTATCTTGGGCTGTGCGGCAGCTATCGCAGGGTCGGCTTCAAGGGCAGAGAGCGGTGCGTCCAACCATCCGGGTGTAACCTCCACGTCGCTGTTGAGGAGTACGACGTATTCATTGTCTATCTCACGGATCGCCCGGTTGTAGCCTTCGGCAAAGCCATAGTTGCGGTCGAGAGGTATGATACGTACGGAAGGGAACTTCTCCCGCAGAATGGCAAGGGAATTGTCGGTCGAGCCATTGTCTGCAACGACTATCTCCGACATGTCGGCGGGGCTGTGCACGATGACCGAAGGGAGAAACTCCTCCAGCAGCTTCGCGCCGTTCCAGTTCAGTATGACGATGGCGACTTTCTTATTTGTCTGTTGCTTGTCCATTGTCTGTCCTTTTGTATTTCCAACGTTTATGCGTCCAAAGCCAATAGGCGGGAGCGCGGAGTATCATCTGTTCCATCATGCGGGCATACGCTTCGGTGATCTCGTTTTCGGCAGTCTGTGCGGCATGCTCTGTCATCAGCTTCAGCTCAACGGTGTAGTATCCCCGCTTTACTTTCTGCACGTCGAGGAACACTACGGGGAGGTCCAGCTTGCGTGCTATGCGTTCGGCACCGTTCAGCACGGGTGTGTCCTGACTCAGGAAGGTTGTCCAGTAGTGCAGGTTCGCACGGCTTGGGGTTTGGTCGGCAATAAAGATGACGAGGTTCTTGCCACCTTCCTGCTTCAGCTTTACCATGTCTCGCACCACATCGTTCTTCTTCATTCCATACGAGCCGAAGCCGGTGCGGAGGTTTGAGAACAGGCGGTCCACAGCCTTGTTCTTCAGCGGGCGGTAGATCTGCCACAACTTTGTCTCGGAAAAGAGCAGGGCGTAAGCAGTGAGCCATTCCCAGTTGCCGTAGTGCCCCATCAGCACCATGACAGTGTTCTGCCCTTCCGCCTGCAGGCGGGTTATGACCTCGGGGTTCTTGAGACGGGCACGGGTCAGCACTTCTGAGGGTCTTATATGTGCCAGCTTGATGGTCTCGACGATATAGTCGGCAAAGTGATGGTAGAAGTCCCTCTCCAGGCGGCGCAGCTCCGCCTTTGTCTTGTCGGGGAAGGAGGCTTTCATATTGCGGCGGACAACCTTAAGCCTGTATCTTGCCACCCGGTAGATAAGCACGTAGAGTATGTCCGACAGTACATACAGCACCGGCATCGGGAGCATCGCATGTGCCTTTGCCCACGAATCGAGTAGTGCGTATTGAATCCGTGTCCACATATCAGTCTGTCGGGGATAATGTGCAGGTCAGTGCGGTATGGTCCTTGTTCCATCCCGTCAGCCTCACCTGCCGCGTCTCGTTTACCAAGGAACCGTCGTACGGTATCTCCGCCTTTATGTAATTTTCTGTGAAGCCGTGCATCATGCCTGCCTTCCGGGTTTGCTCGAACAGGACGCTTGTCTCGCTGCCGATATGGGCATCGTAGAAAGCGTGCAGCTTCTTCTCGGAGATGTCGAGCAGTGTTTGGCTGCGTTCGTGCTTCACCTTGGGGTCTACCGGACGGTCGATCTTCAGTGCCTGCGTACCCGGACGTTCCGAGTAGCTGAACACATGCAGCCGGCTTATGTCGAGGCTCTCGATAAAGGTGCGTGAGTCTTCGAAGAGTGTGTCTGTCTCGCCACGCGTCCCGACAATCACGTCCACCCCGATGAAGGCGTGCGGCATGACCTGCTTGATCTTCTCTATCTTATGACGAAACAAAGCTGTGTCGTAGCGGCGGCGCATAAGGCGCAGCACCTCGTCGCTCCCGCTCTGAAGGGGGATGTGGAAGTGTGGGGCAAACTTCCGGCTCTCTGCCACGAAGTCGATAGCCTCGTCGGTGATAAGGTTAGGCTCGATGGAAGAGATACGGTAACGCGCGATGCCCTCCACACTGTCGAGCGCACGGATAAGGTCAATGAATGTCTCCCCCGTAGACTTGCCGAAGTCGCCTATGTTGACTCCCGTCAGCACAATCTCCTTGCCGCCTTTGCGTGCCACATCTTCAGCCTGCTTCACCATGTCGGCGATGCATCCGTTGCGGCTTCGTCCGCGGGCAAAGGGTATGGTGCAGTAGGAACAGAAGTAATCGCAGCCGTCC
>CAVIFD010000161.1:0-4496 GCA_963641545.1 bacterium
ACATATACCGGTATTAATTTATAAACCCGAGTCAACCCAAATCAGGAAAAGACAATATTATCATTTTCTACCAAAGGCGCCTAAAGAGCCAAAAGGGATTGATTAGCTTTTGCGAATTTGAAAATCGGGAAATTGTAGTAGAGAAGAATGGCAAGGAGCAGACAAAGATTATAGGATGTAGGGTTATACCCCGATCGCATCCGCTATTCCAGGAGTTCAAAATATGGCAAACTCTGAACAATATTGAAGTGTTCGTTGGCGAGAAAAAAAGAAAACGCAAAAAGGTCAATGTCGCTCCGACTTTGTTTGAGGACACAGAAGATGCCTTAGTTACAAATGGCAGACGGTTTCTTTATCAAGAAGAGAAAGAAATCCTTCACAATGAACTTTCCATAAAAAAGGATCTGACGAAAGCGGATGTGCTGAAGCTATTGTTTGAAAATCCAAAAGAGTTGGATATGAATTTTAAACAGATAGAAGGTGATCACACAGGCTTTACGTTATTCTCTGCTTATAGCAAGATGATAGAGAAGTATGGTTACGAGCCTTTGGATTTCAAGAAACCTGCGGATGAAATAAGAAATCAGTTGAAAGTCATCTTTACCGACTTGGGATGGAACGCCGATGTGCTTTTTATAGACCTCGACAAGGACGACAAGGAGCTGGAGAAGCAACCATATTACAGACTTTGGCATTTGTTGTATTCGTTTGAAGGAGACAACACACTTACAGGGAATGGCAGGTTGATTGAGAAAATCATGCAATTGTGTAGGGTTGAGAAAGAGTATGCCGTGGAGGTGGCGAATGTGTCGTTTCAAGACGATTACGGCAGTCTGAGTGCGAAAGCCATCAAAAAGATACTACCATATCTAAGAGAAGGAAACCGGTATGATGTTGCTTGTGAGTATGCCGGTTATCGTCATTCCAAATCGTCGCTAACAAAGGAGGAGATAGAAAACAAGGAGTTAAAGGACAAGCTGGAACTTCTTCCGAAGAATAGTTTACGCAATCCTGTGGTGGAGAAAATTCTGAACCAAATGGTGAATGTTATCAATGCCATCATCAAGGAATATGGGCGACCGGATGAGATTCGCATAGAGCTGGCTCGAGAGTTGAAGAAAAGTGCCGGTGAGCGGGAAGAAATGACCAAGGCTATAGCAAAGAATACTCGCGACCATGAAGAGATACGTAAATTATTGCAATCGGAATTTGGCATGATACACGTGAGCCGCAACGATATCATACGTTATAAGCTATACGAAGAGCTGAAAGAGAATGGATACAAGACCTTATATTCGAACCAATATATCCCGAAGGAAAAGCTTTTCAGTAAAGAGATTGAAAAGGGAAACAAAACCGCTTATGATTTTGTGAAGGAAAAATATGGAGAAGAAGGGTTGCAAGAATATCTCAATCGTTGTGAGAAGGTATGCAAGGACAAAAAGGCGAAACTTCGGAAACTGAAGATGGAGCAGAGCGACATTCCGGACGGTTTTATTGATAGAGATTTGCGAAACACACAATACATTGCCAAAAAGGCTCTTTCCATGTTGCACGAGATTTGCCGCAGGGTTGTGGCAACGACCGGCTCCATCACGGATAAGCTGCGTGAGGATTGGCAGCTTGTGGATGTGATGAAGGAATTGAATCTTTCGAAATACGAAGCCTTGGGTTTGGTCGAGAAATTTGAGGATAAGGACGGCAGGATAATCAAACGGATAAAAGATTGGACAAAGAGGAATGACCATCGGCATCATGCGATGGACGCTTTGACGGTTGCTTTCACTAAAGATGCATTCATTCAGTATTTCAACAACAAGAATGCGGCATGGGAAGCCGACAGTAAGGACCATGCTAACATAGCAGGGATAAAAGTCCGTTATTTTGAATCGGGGAAGGCAACCCCGCCTATTCCTTTGAGACAGTTCCGCGCCGAGGCAAAACACCAATTGGAAAATATATTGGTTTCTATCAAGGCAAAAAACAAAGTCGTCACCAACAATGTGAACAGTATAAAGAAGAAAAGCGGCACGTATAAAAAATTACAGCAAACACCGCGTGGAGAGTTACACAAGGAGACGATCTACGGCAGCCATAAACAATACGTCACAAAGATGGAAAAGGTGAATGCCTCCTTTGATGCGGTAAAAATTGCGACTGTATGCAAGCAGAGTTATAAGAATGCCCTGTTGGAACGCTTGGAAGCCTTTGGAGGTGACCCGAAGAAAGCATTTACCGGCAAGAATACATTGGAAAAGAATCCGATTTATTTGGACAGAGCACAGACGTTGCGGATGCCGGATAAAGTGCAGACGGTTGAGTGGGAAACGGTCTACACAATACGTAAACCTGTTGATCCTGATTTGAAAGTGGATAAAGTGATAGATGTCAAGGTCCGTGCCGTCTTGGAGCAACGGCTGAAAGAAAATGGCAATGACCCCAAGAAAGCATTTGTCAATTTAGACGAGAATCCGATATGGATAAATCGAGAAAAAGGAATAAGCGTCAAACGCGTCAGCATCCGTGGTGTCAGCAATGCTCTGCCGCTCCACGCAAAGAGGGATAAAAACGGGAATATAATGTTGGACGAGAATGGAGGAAAAATACCTGTGGACTTCGTAAACACGGGAAACAACCATCATGTGGTAGTTTATCGCAAACCTGTTTTGGATAAGAATGGGCTTGCCGTGTTCGACGAAGATGGTAATCCGGTGTATGAATTAGACGAGATAGTTGTTTCTTTCTTCGAGGCTGTAACGCGAGCTAATCTCGGACTGCCTATTGTTGACAAGGATTACAGAAAGAGCGAAGGCTGGCAATTCCTGTTCAGTATGAAACAAAATGAATACTTCGTGTTCCCGAACGAGAAAACAGGCTTTAATCCTAAAGAAGTGGATCTGTTGAACCCTGACAATTATGCGACAATCAGTCCGAATTTATTCAGGGTGCAGAAATTCACTTATAAGGATTATGTTTTCAGACATCATTTGGAAACGTCCATTCAAGATAGAAGCGTCGGTATGAAAGGTATAACATGGACGGCTTTTAACAGTTCAAAGGGACTCGACAAAATTGTCAAGGTCCGGATTAACCACATTGGGCAAATCGTTTCAGTAGGAGAATGATCACAAACTAAATCTGCACACTTATGATCAAGAAAACGCTTTATTTCGGGAGTCCCGTTTACTTGTCTTTGAGAAATGCGCAGCTGGTGATAAAGCTGCCGGAAGTGGAAAGGAATGATGCTTTGCCCGAAAGTTTCAAGCGTGGTTCGGAAGTGACAAAGCCTATTGAGGATATCGGTGTGGTGGTGTTGGACCACAAGCAGATTACTGTTACTTCAAGTGTGTTGGAAGCATTACTTGAAAACAATTGCGCCGTCATAACATGCGACAGTAAAAGCATGCCGGTCGGATTGATGCTCCCTTTGTATGGAAATACGACACAAAACGAAAGGTTTCGCCGGCAACTGGACGCTTCCCTTCCGCTGATGAAACAGCTGTGGCAACAGACCGTCAAAGCGAAAATCGAAAACCAGGCGGCGGTGTTGCAAGAGTGTGCCGGAGAAGAGGTGAGGTGCATGTATGCGTGGGCTGATGATGTCAAAAGCGGAGACACCGGCAATCTTGAAGCTCGCGCTGCGGCTTACTACTGGAAGAATTTGTTCCGGATAGAAGGCTTTACAAGAGATAGAGACGGCGTTCCGCCCAATAATCTGTTGAATTATGGATATGCCATTTTGCGGGCAATCGTTGCCCGCGGGCTGGTGGCAAGCGGTCTTCTGCCGACATTGGGAATTCATCACCACAATCGTTATAATGCTTATTGTTTGGCGGATGATATCATGGAGCCATATCGCCCGTATGTGGATCGGTTGGTCTGCCACATAATAAAACATGGCGTGGATTATGCAGAACTGACAAAGGAATTGAAGGCTCAGCTATTGAGTATACCCACGTTAGACACGACCATCAATGGAAAACGCAGCCCGTTGATGATAGCCGTCGGACAAACCACCGCTTCTTTGTACAAGTGCTTCAGCGGCGAGCTTCGGAAAATATCCTATCCTCGGATATGACAGATAGATTCAGCGAATACCGTATTATGTGGGTACTTGTGCTATTCGACTTGCCTACGGAAACAAAAAAAGAAAGAAAGGCGTATGCTGATTTTCGAAAGAATCTGCAAAGGGACGGATTTACCATGTTTCAGTTTTCCATATATGTCCGTCATTGTGCCAGCAGTGAAAACGCAGCGGTTCACATAAAAAGAGTCAAATCTTTCCTCCCCGAATATGGGGAGGTCGGGATTCTGTGTGTCACGGACAAACAATTCGGAAGCATTGAACTTTTCCACTGTAAAAAGACCAAGGAAGTCAATGCGCCCGGGCAGCAGCTTGAGCTGTTTTGAGTGGGAGTGCCCACATCTTTTTTTTCAAAGAATAAAAAATCCCCGACTTCTCATCCCCGTTTTTCCTGACTTCGTCAATGCGTACC
>CAVIFD010000162.1:0-4474 GCA_963641545.1 bacterium
CTCGTTGAGCTGGGCGGATTGCTTATTCAATTGAGCGGTCTGTTCGTTGATCTTGGCGTATTGTTTGGATACTGTTTCGTTGAGCCTCATGACCTGGGTGTCGCGGGCTTCTATCGCGGAATAATACTCATCCTCGTCGTTCATCTCCTGCCTAACCTCGGCACTCATGGTTGCCAGGCTCAGACGATGCAAAAGGTACATCATCTCAGAGTCGTCTTCGTATTTATTGGCTTCAAGACAGAGTATTTGCTGATTTCTTTCGTCTCTTTTGGTTTGGTCGAACACGCTCAAAACCTTGTCGAGCTTGTTGTTTATTTTGCCGTGTAGAAGAGGTATCTGCACAATGATACTGTCGTGCGTCAGACTATTGATGAACGGGTCGCTATCACCATGCTCAACTATCCTGCCGTCGTAGTCAACAGTTTTACGACCCACATAGACCACTGCTTCATTGATGTCTCCTACGCGGTGACCCAAGAGATAGACGGCAACCATAGGGATGGCAAACCCCTTATTCTCACCTTTCTTCTGCATGTTTTCCTCGGCATTGTATTGCAGGGCAAGATAGCGGCGGAAACGGAGAGTCTCTGTTTCTATCCACGTCTTCTGCAGCTCTATCAGTATCAAATGCACGAAGCCGTCGTCTTCTCTCACTGTTGCCGCAAAGTCGATTCTGAACATTGAAATATCGTCACGAGTCACGTTCGGGTGCTCATGACGGCGCATCTCCACACTCACCACTTCCTTCTTCAGAAGAGCCGAGAGTATGATCTTCGCTATACGTTCGTCTTCCATCAAAAACTTGAACACCGAGTCGTATATCGGGTTGGCTACGGAATATATCATATCTGTTCCTCCGGTTATAGTGTTATCGCGTTGCGAAGGTAGAGCGTTTATTCGTTTTTTTCATACATTTGTCTGCAGATTATTAAATCACAAACACCTACACTATGATGAACTGGCGAGACTTTCTTTATTTTTCGAAAGGAGAACGCAGAGCACTAACACTCCTTCTTACCCTGATTGTCATTTCCTGGATTATCCTGTGGCTGACAGACGACGTGCCACCGTTTTTCACCGGCGAAACAACGAAAACACCGGTGGCAGACACCATCGTTGGCAGGCGCGACTCCATCCTTCAAAGAGAGACGGCATCTTCTCCTACCACCGTGAAAACATCCGCCCCGAAGAAGAAAGACGCTCCTCGGAAGGAAACAAAGAAGACGTATGAAAAGAAACAATTTCCACGGACGGAGAAATACCCCGTGGGGACAGTGGTAGAGCTTAACTCTGCCGATACGATAATCCTAAAGAAGGTACCCGGCATCGGGAGCACGTTTGCCCGCCGGATTGTAAAGTATCGCGAACTGCTCGGCGGCTATCACTCCGTGAGGCAGCTTTCGGAAGTGTACGGGATTGACGAGGAAGTGTACGATAGACTAAAACCTTGGTTCATAGTGGACACATCCGCCATACGGAAGCTGCCTGTCAACAGTGCGCCCGTCCGCGAGCTTTACCGCCATCCCTACCTCGACAGCCGGCAGGCACGCATCATCTATCAGATGCGTCGGCAAAACGGAAAACTCACAGGATGGGGAAACCTCGTGCTCCTCGAAGAATTTACGGAAGCCGACCGCGAAAAGCTGATGCCCTATCTCTCGTTTGAATAATTTCTGCCGTCACTCGTAGATCAGCCCCGACAGCCCGTCCGGAGCAAACACCTCGCCCGCCACTCGCCGGATGTCTTCTGCGGTGACGGCATTGATGCGCCTGACGACCTCCGGAAGTGTGTCGTAGCGGTTATAGTGCAGGAAACTTTTTCCAAGCCCGAGGAAAAGCCCCTCGCGATTGTCGCCCGAGACACCCAGCTGCCCGACAACCTGTTTCTTTGCAGCGGCAAGCTGCTTGGAGGTAAGAGTGTTCTCGCGCAATTTCTCCAGCTCCTTGTATACCAAACGAAGAGCTTTCTCCGTGTTCTTCGGATCTGTCCCGAAATAGATACTGACAAGTCCGGTGTCTGTGTAAGAGGTGATGTTAGACTCGACGTTGTATACCAGTCCGTGTTTCTCCCGAAGCGAAACATTCAAGCGACTGTTCATACCCGGTCCGCCCAGCAGATTGTTTAAAAGAAAGAGAGGGATACGCCTGTCGTCATGCATGCTATATGCTCGGCTGCCGACCAGGACATGTGCCTGGTGCGTATCCTTACTCACCCTCTTCATACAAGACTTGATTGGTTCGGGGGCAACACGGCTGCGCGTCACTGCCGTGAACCCCACATCGGACAAAAGCCCTTCCATCCGCTTCACGATCTTGTCGAACGCCACCCGCCCCATAGAGAAGAACACCATATTCTCCGGCGCATAGAAACGGCTCACGAAAGAGAGTCCGGCAGCGGTGTCGAACCTAAGGAGGGAAGCTTCGTCGCCAAGGATATTGTGCCCCAGGGCATGCCCGTCGTAGAGAAGGTTCTCGAACTCGTCGAAGATAAGCTCCGACGGACTGTCTTCATACGAGTTTATCTCGTCGAGGATAACGTCCACCTCCTTTTCTATCTCCTGCTGCGGAAAGCGGGAATGGAAGACAAGGTCCGCCAACAGCTCGGCAGCTCTGTCGAAATGTTCTTCCATAAAGATGGAATAGACGAATGTTTCTTCCTTCGTCGTATAGGCGTTCAGCTCGCCGCCGACGTTTTCCATCCGGTTCAGGATGTGCCACGCCTTACGCTTCGCCGTGCCCTTAAACAACATGTGCTCCACAAAATGAGCCAAGCCGAACTCGCCCTCCGCCTCATCGCGCGTCCCGGCATTCACGGCAAAACCACAATATGAAACGGGCGACTCCACGGGCAAATGCACCATGCGAAGGCCGCACGGCAGAATATGTGAGAGATAATTCATTGTTTTCCTTCCACTACTCATTAAGACCCGCAAAATTAGCCCCCGAAAATCAAAGTACCGATACTTTCGAGCAAAAGTACCGATACTTTCAGGCAAAAGTACCGATACTTTGGGGCAAAAGGGTCGACCCCCTTACCCGACAGAGACAAAAAGTAGTACTTTTGCCGCCGTCAAAAACAGGTAGAATGTTGTATGAACTATAACGCAGCTATATCACGCGAAACCATTGCGAGCATCCTTACACAGGAGGCAGAGGCTGTTCGGAACATCCCGATAACCACCGGCTATAACGATGCGGTAAGCCTCATCGTAAGGTATGTCCACGAGAAGGGCGGAAATCTGATCACCAGCGGTATGGGGAAAGCGGGACAGATTGCGATGAACATGGCTACGACATTCTGCTCGACAGGGACACCCGCCTTTTTCCTACATCCCAGCGAAGCGCAGCACGGCGACCTCGGCATCATCCGTGGCAACGACATCATGCTCCTCGTATCCAACTCGGGTAAGACTCGCGAGCTTCTTGAGCTGGTAAGCCTCACCCGCGGATTGGTGCCCGAGATGAAGTTTATCGTCATCACCGGCACCCCCGACAGTCCGCTGGCAGAAGCCTCCGACGTATGTCTTCTGACAGGTGCACCCGCGGAAGTGTGTCCGCTCGGTCTCACCCCGACAACCTCTACGACAGTTATGACCGTCATCGGAGATATCCTTGTGGTAGGCACAATGAAAAGCATCAACTTCAGCAATAAAGACTATGCCAAGCGGCATCATGGCGGCTACCTCGGGTCGAAAAGCCGCGAACAGAGCAAGAACGAATAGGTTATATTCCGACATATATGAGAAAAGTTATTGGCATCGGGGAAACTGTTCTCGATATCATCTTTAAGGACAACAAGCCGCACACAGCCGTACCCGGAGGGTCGGTGTTCAACGGATTAGTGTCGCTGGGGCGGCTCGGCGTTCCGGTTTCTTTCATCAGTGAGCTTGGCAACGACCGCGTGGGCGACATCATCCGTGCATTCATGGAAGACAACAATATCTCCACGGAGCTGGTGGATTGTTTTCCCGACGGGAAAAGCCCCATATCGCTGGCTTTCCTCGACGGCGAGAACAACGCAAACTATATCTTCTACAAAGACTATCCCAAGCAGCGGCTCGACGTGCCTCTGCCCACGATCAATCCCGACGACATCCTCGTCTTCGGCTCCTACTATTCGCTTAACCCTGCCCTGAGGGAGAGGATGGTGGAATTTCTGGATTATGCCAAAGAGAGGAAAGCAATACTGTATTACGACCCTAACTTTCGGAAAGCGCATGCTCACGAGGCAATATTTCTCACGCCCACAATCCTTGAGAACCTGGAATATGCGGATATAGTGCGCGGATCGGACGAAGACTTCTTCAATATCTTCGGGAAGACGGATGCCGGCAAAATATACACCGATCATATCGCGTTCTATTGCGAGCGTTTCATCTCCACCCATGCAGCCGGCGGTGTCAATCTGTATACAGGCAAGCTGTCGGAACATTTCGACACGGCACATATCAATCCCGTCAGCACCATCGGGGCG
>CAVIFD010000163.1:0-4458 GCA_963641545.1 bacterium
GACTTTCTTTCGTCATTCTATGTTTATAAGGAGAACCGATACCCGAGGCTCAAAGAGATCAGATGCTCTCCGCCTTGAAACCTCCAGTCGTTTCGGGTCAGGATCTTTTCATAGCTCACTTTTGTTACCCAACGGTTGACCTCCAAGGCAAGCATCGCGGAAAGACCTACCTCGAAACGGCTTTTAAGACGAATATCGTATTCCGAGAAATGGAACGCACCCTCTTTGTCGTATTCCTGGAAGTTCATCTCGTATTTCCCTGTCATACGCCAGGCGACATAAGGTCCTATGCCGAAAGTGAGGTTTGTGTTTTCTGCGAACTTCCATGTGTATGTCGCCAAAACCGGCAGTTGTAAGAAGCTCCTCCGAGAATTGTTCTCTACGACGCAGATCTTCGTGATGTCGCCCATGTCTACCCTATCGGTCATGGTGCCATCAAGATAGAAGGGGACGATATCGCCTCCGTCCAACCATATCGCCGTGCTATTTTCTGTCCCTCGTTTTTGATAGAAATACAGACCGGTGTTCAGTCCCCATCTTCCGTCGTCGGTGAAAGAATAATTCACTCCGACACCGATACGAGGCGAAACCGTTGCCTTCTCGTTTTCTGCCTTAAACATAGATACTCCCACTTCCGGAGCAACGCTCCACTGGGCGTTTGCTGCCACCGCCCCCAGCAATAGCAGCACTGTCATCAACAATACTCTTTTCATGACACTAAAAAATCAAATGATATTTCGGGGGCAAAGGTATGGCGGGGGAGGGGGGCGACAAGAGACGACGGCGGCAACGGTCCTCGAATATCTCAGTTCCAAAACCGTGTTGCGGTTCAATAGCTTTGCGTGCTCGTAACGTTTCTCGACTTTCCGGAGGTCGGTCCGGTCTTTCAGCGAGGAAACGGAATCGGCGAAACTCATGTACCGTTCATAATAATCCAAAGCCAAGCCGTAATTGCCAAGCTCCTTTTCCAAGATATACGACTGATACAGCACCCCGCCGTCGAGTGGGGCTTTCTCTATGTACGCACGAGCCTTGGAGTATTCGCCTTTGCGTGTGTACAGGTCAGCCAATGCCAAATAGGTCGTTACGCTGTCGGTCCCACCGTAAGCAACCGACAGGAGCAGGAACTTCTCTGCCGGCGCATAGTTTCCCATCTCCGTATAAGTGATACCCAAGCGGTTTGTCAGGGAGCTTAACACCAACGAATCATTCATCTGCAATGCCAACCGATATGCCTTCTCCACAGTCTGTGCAGCAGCATCATTGTTTCCTTCCAGCATCTCGATCCACCCTATGTCGCGGATGGAACAGATATAGTTCACACTGTCGTTTCCTTTAAGATAATATTCGCCGCTCAGGAGGTGGTAGTGCTTCGCCTCTTTGTAGTTGCCATCGAAGCCGTGCAGCCGTGCAATCCTGTCATACAGTTTTCCCAGCACAGTGAAGCGTCCTTCGCTCTCTGCCATCTCGGCTGCACTCAGATATGCCTTCATTGCCCATTCGTAGTCGGTCTCCCCCTCGTAAGCCATCCCGAGATACAGTCGGCTCTTCATCTTTTCTTCCTTCGAGCCGTGTCTCATGAAGTATTCGTCCGCCCGCTCCATCTGCGGGACAAACGGCATGTCTTCGCCCGGTTCTTCTGCCAGCTCGGCATAGAGCATACAGAAACGGGCGAACGTCCGCCTGTCAAGAGTCTCCGGATTGGTCACCTTGTCCAAGATGGCAAAGGCACTGTCCGGCTGACCTGCCTCTCGCAGCAGCTCGGCTTCCTTTATCTTCGAACGGACCTGCCATGTCTTTGGCAAGACAGAAGCAGTCCTAATAGGGCAAATATCAAACAGACGGTTCTCATATCTGTGTGGCGCGTAGCAGGGCGCGGGCAACGAGGAGGTCGAAGGGGGTTGTCAGCTTGATGTTCTCGCTGTTGCCTGCGACGGTGCGGACGGGGTGACCAAGAGCTTCGACAACGGAGGCATCGTCGGTGAACTGCGGTGTGTAGTCCTGTGCATAAGCTCGCATCAGGAGCTCGGCTTCGAACACCTGCGGCGTCTGCACTGCCACGTAACGGCTGCGGTCCACGGGGCGGGAGCCTTCTGCTGTTTTCTCGCGCAGGGAGTCTGCAATGGCGACGACGGGGATGGCTGCACCGCTCTTCTCAGCCTCGGCGAAACATGCCGTGATCACTTCATCGGAGACAAACGGACGCACGCCGTCGTGCACTGCGATGAACACTTCCTCTCCGCTGTGCAGGGCTTCCCGGATCTCTTCCGAAAGCATCTTTATGCCGCTGAGGACGGAGTGGAAGCGCGTCTCTCCGCCACGGGCTATCCTGTGAGGTGCGCGGCAGCCTATCTCGCGGCATAACATCTCCCAATACTCTCTGTGTTCGTCGGGAAGGACCAACACCAAGGAGGCGGAAGTATCCAGGCGGTGGAACGCCTCTATCGTGTGCATCAGGACGGGCTTCCCTTCGAGCGGGATAAACTGCTTGGGCAGGTCGCCACCCATGCGAATGCCTTTCCCGCCCGCAACAATGATGACGTACTTCCGCATCAGTTCAGCTCCTCCAGCACCTTCTTTACTTCTTCGTCCACCTTATACAGCTTCTCCTTGCATAGCTTGATCAGCCGTGTGGCTTCCTTCACCTTCTCGGAAAGGACATCCACATCAAGCTCGCCGCCTTCTATGTCGGCAACGATACGCCGCAGCTTGTCCACTGCCTCGTTATACGATTCTTCTTTCTTCTTTTCCATACTATATATATGTGTTATTTGTTTACGGTACTCCTTACTTCTCCGTCGGCAAAGCGTGTGACCATGGTCGCCCGCGTGCAGGTCGCCGGCATGTTTTATTATCCGTCCGTCTTTCATCGCAAGGCTGTAGCCACGCTTCAAGACGTAGTCGGGCGAAGCCATCATCACGAACTGCTCCGTCAGCCGGATGAAACGTGCCTTCTCCTTCATGCAGGCATCCACGCGGCTGCGCAGTCTCTCTTCAGCTGCGTCAAGCACGGCACGCCGACGAAGCATGAGCACGTCTACGGCTGAGGGGAGTTTGCTCGCTGCCATCTGCAGCATCGAGCGGTGGCGTTCTATCCTGTTTGTCACGATGGCAGGAAGCCGCGTGCCTATCACCTGAAGAAAATTGTTGTGCTTTGCGAGGATGTCTGTGGAGAGCCTGACAACTGCCTGCCGAAGCGCGTCAAGTTCGTTTGCCGCGGCATCCATTCTCCCGATCAAGAACTCTGCCACGGCTGTGGGTGTCTTCATTCGCGTGTGAGCCACCATGTCGAGGACTGTGTCGTCGCGCTCGTGACCAATGCCTGTTATCACCGGCAGAGGAAACTGCGCACAGTTGGCAGCCAGCATATACGAGTCGAAAGAGCTGAGGTCCGTCGTCGAGCCTCCGCCACGGATAATCACGACCACATCGAAGCAGTCCGCATGGCTATACACGGCATCGAGAGCGGCAATGACAGACTCTTCCGTCTTCTCGCCCTGCATCGTGGCAGGAAACAGGCGTGTGTAGAACGCATAGCCCGCATTGTTGTTTGTCAGCTGGTTCAGGAAGTCCTCATACCCTGCGGCAGTAGGGGAGGTGACAACGGCAATGCGGCGCGGCAGTGCGGGCATCGTCAGCTCTTTGTTGAGCGTAAACACACCCTCTTCCTTCAGTCGTCGTACTATCTCCATCCTTCGGCGAAGCATATCGCCGAGAGTATAAGCAGGGTCGATGTCGTGCACCGTCAGACTGTAGCCGTACACCTCGTGAAACTCCACGGACACATTCACCAATACCTTCAGTCCCGAGGCGAACGCCTGTCCCGTCTCCATCTCGAAGTATGGCTTCAGCATGCGGAACGTCCTTGCCCATATTGCTCCGCGAGCCTTTGCCACGAGCTGCCCGCCTTTCGGGTCTTTCTCCACGAACTCCATGTAGCAATGCCCCGACGCGGCGTTTGTCCGCACGTCGCTCATCTCTGCGCGCACCCAGTAGGTCGCAGGGAAAGTCTCTGAGACGACGGCGCGGATCATGCCGTTAAGCTCCGAGAGGGAGTATTCCCTGCGTTCATTCTCCATGTATGTGTTTTGTCCCTGCATATCGTTTTCCTTTCTTGTATGCTTTGTAGATGTTCGGAATGCCATAGCCTGTCTCGGCATCGGGGTGGCTTGCATTGGAGGATGTCCGTTGCAGCAAGGCGATAATCTCGCTGCTCGACAGACGGGGCAGTGCCTGCCACAGGCAAATGCCCAACCCTGCAAGTATGGGCGTTGCAAACGAGGTGCCGTTGGCATAGCTTATCTCTCCCTCGGGACTCATCACGCAGCAGCCCGACCCTTGTGCGACAACGTCGGGCTTCAGCCGTCCGTCCGCCGTAGGTCCGCAGGAGCTGAAGAGGCTTCTCTTCCTGTCTTCATCCACGGCTCCCACCGTCAGTATGCACGACGCGTCTGCCGG
>CAVIFD010000164.1:0-3054 GCA_963641545.1 bacterium
ACTTTCTTAACGGGTGTTACTGTCACGCATCGTGACGGCGCGACTTTTCCGAAAAGTGGTGCTGTCACGAATTTTGCCGCTAAATCTCACCGGGATTTTCTGCCGAGCGATGAAACAGCTTCAGGCGTTCTTCCAAAAGGTCGTACTGATGCGGTTTGATGAACGAGGTGCATATACGCAAGCCCTCCTGCCTGCTGCCTGTCGTGCTCAGAGAGATGGCACTCACGCCGTAATACATCAGCTTTTCCATCAGCTCGCCGCCCGTCATCCCCGGGTAGGCAATGGTGAAGTAGAAGCCGTCGGCAATAGGCTCGTCGAGGTCGTGGTCGTAGACAATCTTAAAGCCGTTCGCCGTGAATATCTTCTTCAGCCTCTCGGCGCGCCGCCCGTATTCCTTTATCTCTGAAACGAAATCGAACCTGCCGTCTGACGCAGCCTTGAACATGGCGGCAAGGGCTATCTGTGCCGAGTGGCTTGTGCCGGACGAGAGGGCATAAAGCACGCGGTGGATATACACGGTGCCGAACGTGCCGCCGCCATACCGACGGGTAAGCCCCGGGTAGGCGCGGTGGTAAAGTTTGTCGGAGATGGCCGTCACGCCGATACGCTGACCCGCATAGCTGAACGCTTTCGAGCCTGAGATCTGAAGGATGTAGTTGTCCGTATAATGCGCCACGCTTGCCTGGAAGGGCGGCTCGAAAGGTGTGCCCAGCTCCTTGCGGAAATCCATGGCGAAATAGGCAAGGTCCTCGATAACGACGGTGTCGTACCGCTCGGCAAGACTGCCTATGGTCTTCAGCTCGTCGTCCGTGAGGCAGAACCACGCGGGGTTGTTCGGGTTCGAATAGATCATGGCTGCGATATTACCCTTGCTGAGGTAGCTCTCCAACGCGGCACGCAGCTTCCCGCCTCTGTATTCATACACGTCGAACGACTCGTATTTATACCCCATCACCACTATCTGCTGCTTCTGTACGGGGAAGCCCGGGTCGATAAAGAGTATCGTGTCTTTCCCCTCGGTGCATTGGCAGCAGGTGAGGAAGGATGCGAATGTGCCCTGCATGGAGCCCGTCACCGGCACGCAGCACTCCGGCGGCACGTCCGCGTCGATGAATGCCTTGATAAACCTCGATGCCTCCGTCTTCACCTCGGGCGAACCGTTGATGTTCGGATAGATGGAGGCAACGCCGCTCTTCAACGCGTTTATCTCCGCCTCGACGCCCACCGCGGCAGGTTTCAGCCCGGGCACGCCCATCTCCATGTGTATAAACTCAGTCTTTGTCTCTTCTTCCAGCTGTGTGGATATGGCAACCACCTCACGGATGGTCGCTTTCCCGAAGTCGGGCAGCCCGTAGCTCTCTATCGTCCGCTTCGTCGTCTCGTAATCTACCGGTGTATGTTTCATGATTATTTCAGTGTTCTATTTTAGTTCTGTTTTCAGCTCGTTGTACAAGTCCACAGGTCCCAAGTGCCAATACTTTGTGCTCTCTGTCGACAACTTCTTGTAGAGCTTTGAATGGTAAATGCGATTCAGGCATTCTTGCAATGGGTATCCGTAATCATCGTGCATATATTCTACCAGCCAACTTATTTTGCCCGGCAGCAGCAAGTGGAGGTTGCTTTGATTGATTTGAAACATATTATTCTCCTATTTTAATTGCTTCCGTAAAACGTAAGGCAGCCAAACTCTTTTCCGTATGGAAAAGGTATTGGTCCGTGATATACCTTCATGCTTCCTTCTTTTTTCTTATGTCGATAAACTCGTCTATCTCATCCATCAGCCACCTGCGACCCTGTGTGTGGAGCGGCTCGAAAGACTTGCTGAGGTAATCCACCACGCCGTACTGAGCGAACAGTTCAAACACCTTATCGCTTGCCATGCCTTTTGCCACTCCATATTCTTCAATGCAGAACGCAACAAACATTGCAATGTCTTTTTCATTCCTACCCATTTCTTATCCGCTTTATTTTGTCGCTAATATGTTTTCAAAACCGAGGGGCAAAGGTAGGCAATAATGCCTGTTGTGTCTATTGACTTCCATGGATGGCTACACAATCGATATGGCTATCACTCTCCATGAGCCATTTTCAAGTCGGGCGATATAGCCGTTGTCCGTCATACGCTTCACCAACTTCTGTACGGCAGAGGTTGTTCGTTCTCTGTCAGCGGCTGCAGCGACAGCCATTTGTTATATGTCTCGTCTAATGTCATATCCCTTCTCCTTTCACTTATTACCACCTTTTAGAGTGGTATATTACCACCTTTTGGGGAGATGTATAACTGTTCATTGTCAGCACCAATTCCTATACTATGCCACCAAAGCCAATAAAACCAACGGGCAAGTGTAGGCAAATAAGTAACTCCTAATCACCCTTCTTCTAAATCGCCAAACGGTATTTCGCTATTGAACTTGTCGAAATCGGACTGAAACAGCCTGTCCTGTATCACACGATATTTCTCAAACTCCGATTCGGCAAAGGCTTTGGCATATTCGGCAGACACCTTTCCTGCATCGGGAAGAATGTCGGCGCATCCCTGTTATAGTCGATAGCCGTGGCGTAGATATCCGTAAGTTTCTGGTAGAACCTGCGCTCGCTCAGTCGTATCTCACGTATCTCCGCCAACAAGTGCTCGAAGTAGTCCTCCCCGATAAACGAGCCGTTTTCCATACGCTTCTTGTCTATGATATAGCCCCGGAGCGAGAACTGCCGGATGACATAGGTACACCATTGGCGAAACTGTGTGGCACGGATGGAGTTGACACGGTAACCCACGGAAATGACAGCATCAAGGTTGTAAAATTTCGTGAGATAATTCTTACCGTCTGCGGCAGTAGCCGAGATTTTCTCGGTAACTGAATCTTCATCAAGTTCACCGCTTTTGAATATGTTTTTCAAATGCAGTCCGATATTGTCAGCAGAGCAGTCGAACAGCAACGCCATCGCCTTTTGTGTTGCCCATACCGTTTCGTCTTTATACAGCACCTGAATGCCCTGTTCCTTTCCTTCTGCCACGAAAGTCAGGAACTCCGCCGTGCTGTTTCGTATTTCAAA
>CAVIFD010000164.1:3064-4445 GCA_963641545.1 bacterium
ATCCTGTACCTCTTCCGGTGCCCACTTTCGTGATAATCCCTGCATCCACCAGCTCTTTGAGCGTTCGTTCGATGGTGCTGATGCTGATATCGGGACAAAGGTCGGCTATGTCTGCTTTGGTGATTTTTCCCAACTTCTTGTCGAATACATCCTTGATGCGACCCGCCTTGGAGATTGTCTTGCCGTGCAGATGCTCCACCCTGTCTCGGAACTCTTGGTAAGCCTTGATGAATATCCCCAGATAATAGCTTACGAAGGGTAGATACGAGTTCTTGTTGTTGTGCCAATCGGTGGAACTTTCCTTCAGGGCATCGTAGTATGTCTCCCTCGATTTCTCGATGAGCATCTCGATGCTGATGTATTTTCCCACGATGTAGTCGCTACGATAAAGAAGGAGAAGTGTGAGAAGACGGCTCATCCTGCCATTGCCATCGTTGAAGGGGTGGATGGAGAGAAAGTCGAGTACGAACATCGGAATGAGCAAAAGCGCATCATACTTACCTTCTTCCATAGCCCTGTCGAAGGCTTGGCAGAGGTCTTCCACAGCCTCCGGCGTTTGGAAGGCAGGTGTTGGCACGAATCTGAGATGCTCATTACCTTCGCTGTCGGTTTCGGCAATGATATTGTCCGTGTTCTTGAATCGTCCACCTATTTCCTTTCCACCGTATGAATAAAGGTCTCGGTGTAGCTGTAGGATGTTATTGGGGCGAACGGAGATATACTTATAGTTCTCGTGTATGGTGGTCAGCACCTCACGATAGCCTGCAATTTCCTCCTCCGAGCGAGTGCGTGGCTCGGTTTTCTCCATGACGAGCGCACGGATACGCTCGTCGGAGGTGTAGATGCCTTCTATACGGTTGGAGGAGCGAGTGCTCTGTATCTTGGCGATGTTGAGCAGGGCAGAGAGTGTGTCGACCTTAGCAGATACATACAGTTCCTGCTTGCCCTTGAATTCGTGCAAAACGGCAAGTTGCCTCACGATGGAAGGAGTGAGCAGTAGTTCAGGAGTGTTTTTATAGTCGAATTGATGCATGGAGTATTGTTTCTGTTCGGCTGCAAGTTTATAAAGTATATTCCAATTATCTGCCCCAAAACGAAATTATCTGCCCCATTTGAGGATTGAATGATGCAGAAAACAAGTCAGGAACTCCGCCGTGCTGTTCCGTGTTTCAAAGTTCTTTGCCTTGTCGGAGAAATACTTGTAGCGTATCTGCTTCAACCGTCGTTTGCCGAATCCGTTGACGTAACGCTTAAACTGCTTAATAGCGCGTGGCTTAGACGCTTTGTAATATGTGGAAAGGGGCATGGAAAGGTAGCACCCCTTATATCTCGCTAAAAACAAGCGCCTTGCCACCCACCATGGAATGAACACGGAATGGTA
>CAVIFD010000165.1:0-4440 GCA_963641545.1 bacterium
CCTCCCACGCTCAGCGCGACATCAAGGTCGAAGGCATCGTTTGTCAGCAGCCCCACTGCCGACGGGTCGACCTTCAATGTCCTGGTAAGGAAACTGTAGAAATGGATATCCACATACACTTCTGCCTTCAGCAAACGGAGCTTATCGAACAATCGCTCTATCTGTTTTTTCTTCTCAGCCTGACATTCACTGCCAAATACACCAACCTTCATAAGCCTTTCTTTTTATTTTTCTCGTAGTCAATACTGTTTAGCACCACGCCCTCTGCGTTATGAAATCTTTCACTAACATTCTTCTGTTAATTCCCCCAATTCCGTTACTTTTGCGCCTGTACTTTCGTGCAAAAGTAATTAAAGAGATACGATATAACGACATACGATGACAAATTTAAGTGTAAACATCAACAAGGTTGCGACCCTCCGAAACGCACGTGGAGGTAATATGCCGGACGTGGTAAAGGTGGCTTTGGATTGCGAGACATTCGGTGCTCAGGGCATCACTGTTCACCCCCGTCCCGACGAGCGACACATCAGATACGATGATGTGTATAAGCTGAAGCCCGTGATCAAGACAGAGTTCAACATGGAAGGGTATCCAAGCGATAAGTTCGTGGATCTCGTGCTGAAGGTTAAACCGACGCAGGTGACGCTCGTCCCCGATGCTCCCGATGCCCTTACTTCGTGTGCCGGTTGGGATGTAAAAGAGCACTTCGAGATGCTGAGCGAGCTGGTCGACACCTTCACGGCAAAAGGCATACGTACATCCCTATTCGTTGGGACAGAGCTTGAGAACATCGAGCTGGCAGCAAAGACGGGCACAGACCGCATTGAGCTGTACACCGAGCCTTACGCTTCCCGCTACACAAAAGACAAGGAAGGAGCAGTAGCTCCCTTCGTTGCCGCCGCCGTCTTGGCAAAAAGCATCGGGATAGGGGTTAACGCTGGTCACGACCTGAGCCTTGAAAACCTGGCATGGCTGAGCGAGAATATCCCGTGGATGGAAGAAGTGTCGATAGGGCACGCTCTTATCTGTGATGCCCTGTATCACGGACTGCAGGAGACCATCTCGCTCTACAAAGCATGCCTGCAACACTAAAGACAAAGACGGAAACGAGTATTAACGAATAAGCATATACACACTACTATGAGCATTTTACTATCCCTACAGACAGTAGGGGCACAGACAGCGGAAGAGATGCCTGAACTGACGGCAGTGACAGTCCCTACCGAAGCAGAGATCAACGTAATAGACCTTGCCTTCAAAGGAGGATGGATTATGGTTGTACTGCTGCTGCTGTCCTTGATTGCAGGCTATATCTTTATCCAACGTCTGTTGGTTATACGCCGGGCAGGTAAAGAGGATCAGAATTTCATGAATCGGATAAAAGACTATATCCACGACGGGAAGGTGGACTCGGCTCTTAACCTGTGCCGCAGCACCGATACTCCCGCAGCACGCATGATCGAGAAAGGGATAACCCGCCTTGGCCGTCCGATGAACGATGTGCTTGTGGCTATCGAGAATGTGGGCAACCTTGAGATCGCGAAGCTGGAGAAAGGCTTTCCGTTGATTGCGACAACTGCTGCGGGAGCACCTATGTTGGGGTTTCTCGGAACGGTGACAGGCATGGTACGCGCCTTCTTCGACATGGCTAACGCAGGAACCAACGTTGATGTTTCTTTGCTGTCGGGAGGTATATACGAAGCTCTTGTAACCACCGTCGGCGGTCTGGTTGTTGGTATCATCACGTTGTTTGCCTACAATTATCTCGTTTCGCAGGTCGACAACGTGGTAAACAAGATGGAAGCCCGTACCATGGAATTTATGGACTTACTAAACGAACCGGCAAACTAATGGCACTCAAGAGAAGGACAAAGGTCAACGAATCGTTCAGCATGGCTTCTATGACAGATGTCATATTCCTGCTGCTCATCTTCTTTATGGTCACCTCCACGGTGGTCATACCAAATGCCATCAAAGTAACGCTGCCCCAGGCTAAGAAGCAGACGGCAGCCAAGCCGCTGACACGGGTCACCATTGATGCCAACCTGAACTACTACGTTGCCTTTGGAAACCAAAGGGAGAAGCAGGTGTCGTTCGACGAGATCACCCCGTTCCTGCAAGAGAGCTATGCCAAAGAACCCGAGATGTTTGTTGCCCTGTACGCCGACGAGACCGTCCCGTACAAGGAAGTGGTTAAGATCCTAAACATAGCAAACGAGAACAAGTACAAGATGGTGCTTGCCACCAGAGCACAAAAGTGATGAACTTCAGCAAAGACGACATATATAGTCTGGTTGGTACGGTCGCGTTTCACCTCGCGATCTTCGTGCTGTTGTGGTTCACAGTGTTGAAGACGGAGATCCCTGATGAGGAGGGAGGCGTGCTCGTCAACTTCGGGAACGTGAACTCGGCAGCAGGTACGTTTGAACCGAGATATACGGGGGAAGAGCTGCCCGAGAAGACAACCACCCCGCCCCCGACGCCTGTTCCGCCTGTAGAAGCACCAAAAGAGGAAGTGATCACGCAGGACATTGAGGAGAGCGTAGCCATCACGGAAGCGAAGAAAAAGAAGAAGGAAGAGCAGCGCAAGAGGGAAGCAGAAGAGAAAAGACGGAAAGAAGAGGAAGACCGTCAGCGGCGCGAAGAGGCTGAGAAGAAACGCTTGGCAGAGGAACGTCGCAGGAAAGAACAAGCCATCAGCAACCGCGTTGCGGGAGCATTCGGCATAGGGACGGCAGAAGGCAGCAGTCAGGGAGATGCCGAGAGCGGCACGGGTAACCAGGGAAGTCCGTTCGGCAACTCGGATCACGGAGCTAATGAGGGAGTAGGCGGATATGGTTCGTTCAACCTCAACGGCCGCTCCATAGGCGCAGGGGGTTTGCCTCGTCCCGCATATACGATACAAGAGGAAGGTAAGATAGTGATCAACATCACCGTAGACCCGAAGGGGAACGTCATATTTGCAGAGGTGGGTCGTGGTACCAACATCGACAATGCCTCCATGCGCCGCAGTGCCCTCGAAGCTGCCAAACGTGCGAAGTTCAACAGTATCAACGAGGCAAACAACCAGAGCGGCACAATCACCTACGTTTACAGACTAAAATAAGGAGGAAACGATATGAAGAAAGCAATCGTGTTTTTGGCGAACGGCTTCGAAGAGATTGAGGCATTAGGTACGGTTGATATCCTGCGTCGCGGGGGCATCGACGTGACGATGGTTTCCATCACGGATGCCCGAGTGGTGACGGGAGCGCATAACATACAGGTAACCGCCGACGCGGTAATGGACGACATATCTTTCGCGGGAGCAGATGCTCTTGTGCTCCCGGGAGGAATGCCGGGTGCCGCTAACCTCGAGAGCTCGGAGAAGGTGAGGGAAGCCCTGCTCGGACAGTATCGAGAAGGGCGGATCGTTGCCGCCATATGTGCTGCGCCGATGGTGCTCGGCGGGTTGGGACTGTTGAAGGGACGCGATGCCACCTGTTACCCCGGGTTCGAGCCTAAGCTGACGGGCGCAAATGTGACGGGTGCTGCCGTGGAAGTTTCCGGCAGCGTGATAACGGGTAAAGGTCCGGGATTGGTATACGACTTTGCCCTTGCCCTCGTGGAAGCACTCAGAGGCAGCTCGGTGAGCAAAGAAGTTGCTGCGGGACTGCTGGTTTAGTCCACCGGCGACGCGTTCATCGCCGTCAAGAGCAGAAGCACCGACAGAAGTATGGCAAAGAGGAACACGTTGCGTGCCGTGTGCGCAAGCGTGTCGTTGAGAGCCTTGCCCTCGCGAGTACATAATTCTCTCCATGCCTTCATGCATAACGCGAAGAACGCCGCGAAGACGAGCAGCATCCACCGAGGAGCCTCAAACAACAGGGGCATCACCAATAAGAAGGCAATCACACAGTTGACAAGGTAGAACACCTTTGCAAAGGTACGACCGAAGAGGACTATCGTCGTCCGCTTGCGGAACGCCTTATCCTGCTCACAGTCGCGATAATTGTTTACAATGAGTATGTTCGTCGATAAGAGCCCGAGCGAAAGCGAGAGGAGAAAGGCGAGCATTGAAAAGCAACCTGCCTGCACATAGTACGTGAAGCAGAGGGGGATGATGCCGTAGAACAAGACGACGCACACATCCCCGAGACCGTTGTATGCCAGCGGGAAAGGACCTGCGGAATACGCCACCACGCAGACGGCAATGGCAATGCCTACGGGTATCAGCTCCCATCCTGCATAAAACAAAAGCATGCAGCCGCACAGGCAGGCGAGGGTGAGGGTAACAATCGCGGCACGCCACATCTCGGAGGGGGTGACCCACCCCTGCGCCACCGCACGGTCAGGTCCCTGACGTTCTGCTGTGTCCACCCCGCTCTTGAAGTCGAAGTAGTCGTTGGCGAAGTTGCTTGCAACCTGGGCAAGAACAGCCACGGCGAAGCATAAGAG
>CAVIFD010000166.1:0-4429 GCA_963641545.1 bacterium
GAAGTAAGCATCAATCATATTAAAGGCAATTTATAGAACATGCCTTAACACATAACCTACTAAAAAAACATTCAAGATTATGACACTAAAAAGCTATCCTTTATGTCAAGCACAATTCGGCGTATTCGTTTACTGCCAGAATGAACCGCAATCAACACAGTATAACCTTGCGGCACTATACACCCTGCCGCAAGAGACAGACATGCAGCGCATGAAAGACGCCCTGCTGCAGATCATCACGATGCGCCCCGTGTTGCGCACACGCCTGCAACTCGACGCAAACGGTACACCCCTTCAATATGCCGACCCAGAGATGAGCATAACCGTAGGCATGAGAGAAGCCACCGACAAGGAGGCAGACACCGTCGTTGCCGATTACGTGAAGCCATTCAATATCCTGGGCGGCGAACCGTTGTGTCGCTTCGACCTCATCACCACGCCAACGCGCAAGCTCCTCATACACGATTTCCACCACCTCATAATGGACGGCACATCGCTAGTGAACTTCCGCAAGGACCTTGCCGACGCATACAGCGGCAAGCCACTCACCGAGGGCGCCGACCAGATGTACGCCTTCGCCGAGGAAGAGAACGCCGGCAAGGACGGCACGGCATACCGCGAGGCGGCTGACTATTACGCCGGGAAGTTCTGCGGCATAGAGTTCACCGACCTAGCAGGCAACAAGCAGACGAGTCTCGGAGAGACCATCGTGATGAGCCAGCAACTGCCCAAGGACGAGACAGACGCCTTCTGCAAGGCGCACCATACGGAGAGCCATCTGCTGGTGCAGGCAGCCTACGCACTGGTATTGTCGCGCCTGAGCCGTCAGCAGCAGGTGGCATACGCATCAGTGCGCCACGGACGCTTCAGCAGGACCCTAGCCGGGGCATACGGGATGCTGGAAAAGACAGTGCCCGTCTTGGCAGAGCCGCGCAATGGAATGACGGTAGCCGACTTCGTAAGCGCCCTGTCAGAAGAATGGGCTTCAACGATGAAGATGGCAGACTATTCGTTTGCCGACTTCTGCACCGCACGTGGTCTCACACCCCGCACATGCTTCGCATACCAAGGCAAGGAGATGATGAAGCCCGTAAGCATAGAGGGCAAGACGGTTGCCATGCAGCAGCTCCCAACATGCCAGACAAGCATTGACCTCACGCTGCTCCTATATACCCTAGACGACAGAATGGAGCTACGGGCAGAGGCAAGCGACGCACTATACAGCAAGGAATACGTAGAGCGCTTCCTCGCGGCGGTGAAGACAACAGTAGGTCAGCTCTCCGCCCACTGGAACGACCCGATAGAAACGATATCCATAGTATCCGATGAAGAAAAGGAAAGTCTTGTAGCCCTAGGCACCGGCGAACGCCTGGACTACGACCGCCACGACACGCTGGTAGACCTCTTGCTGCGACAGGCTGCGAAGACCCCCGATGCAGAAGCCGTGGTATACAAAGACCGCCGCTACACCTATCGCCAGATAGACGAGCTGACAACACGCCTCGCCATACTCCTAAGGCGCGACTATGGCGTGAAACCCGAAACGATGGTGGGCGTGATGATAGACCGCAGCGAGTGGATGGCAATCTATCCCATCGCCGTCATGAAGGCAGGCGGAGCATACATGCCGCTGGACTCCCATTTCCCCGAAGACCGACTGAGCTACATGGTTGCCGACGCCAAGGTGAACCTCATCCTCTCGGAAGGCAACCTCGTGGCAGAGGCAATGCCTAGTTTCAAGGGACAAGTAATCCGCAGGGAAGATGTGGACGCGCTCCTTAAGGACATAGCATACCGCCAGGAGGATGCCTACCCTAACCTCCTGCAGCAAGACAAGGCGCAGCCAGAGAGCGCATACGTAGTGCTTTACACCTCCGGCTCGACAGGACGCCCCAAGGGATGCGTGCTGGAGCACCATAACATCGTGAACTTCTGCCACTGGTACATCCGCGACTTCCGCGTTACCGCCTCCGACCGCGGGGCAGCCTACGCCAACTTCGGGTTCGACGCGCACATGATAGACCTCTATCCGCTCCTTTCAGTTGGAGCAACGGTGCATATCCTAGCCTCAGACATACGCATGGATCTCGATGCCATGCACGACTATATCGAGGCGCAGGGCGTAACAATAGCTTTCTTCACCACACAGATTGGCGTGCAGCTGGCATCACTCTTCAAATACACCTCGCTGAGGCTTATATCCACCGGAGGAGAGAAGCTCATACCGCTGGCAAAGCCCGACTTCGACATGTATAACGTTTACGGACCTACGGAGTGCACACTCTTCTCGACCTTCTATCAGCTGCAGACCGACAACGAAGACGCACCCATCGGAAAGCCCCTCGCCAACTACCGACTGTATGTCATGGACGACACCATGCACCCCGTGCCGCGAGGCATGGCAGGCGAGCTGTGTGTGGCAGGCGAGGGCGTTAGCCGCGGATACCTGAACAACCCGGAGATGACAGCTGCCAAGTTCGTGGAGGCAGACGGAGAGCGGATGTACCGCACGGGCGACCTAGTGAAATGGAACGGTCAGGGCGACATCGTCTTCATGGGTAGGATGGACGGACAGGTGAAGCTGCGCGGACTGCGCATAGAGATTGGCGAGATAGAGTCGCGCCTGTCGCAATACTCCGGCATAGCAACATCGGCAGTGGCAGTGAAGGAGGTAAACGGAGTGCAGATGCTCTGTGCCTACTACACCTCCGACGAAGAGATAGACCACGACGCCCTGGGCAAGTATCTGGGCGAGGCGCTGGCAGACTTCATGGTGCCCGAGATTTACGTCAGGATGGACAAGCTGCCGCTGACACCCAACGGTAAGGTGAACCGCAAGGAGCTGCCCGTGCCGCAGATGGAGATGGAAGAGATTGTTGCCCCGGAAACGGAAACGCAGCAGAAGATCTTCGACATCGTGGCAGAGCTGCTGGGCAACGACCAGTTCGGCATAGCCACCAACCTGCGCCACATGGGCGTAACATCCATCGTGGCAATGCGCTTGGGCGGCAACCTCTCACGCCGGCTCGGGGTGCAGATACCCATCAAGGACCTTCTGGCAGACCCCACCGTGCGCGGCATAGCGGCACGCGTTGAGGCTGCGGCGGAAGACGATGACGCTCCGCAGATGAAATACGACAAGAGGGAATACTATCCCCTGACGGAGAACGTTCACGGACTGTATGTAGACTGGGAGCTTAACAGCGGTACCACGCAATACAACATCCCCGTGCTCTATCGCTTCACGGGGAAAGACGCACAGAGACTGGCGCGCGCGGCAGAGCAAGCCGTTGACGCCCACCCGATGCTGAAGGCGCACTTCGCCATCGTCGACGGGGAGGTGATGATGCAGCGCAGAGACGAGGCGCAGTTCAGCGTATCTGTCACCACCGTGGCAGAAGAGCCGACGAAGGAATATTTCCAGGCGAAGGTGTTCCCCTTCAACCTCCTTAGCGACGATCTCTTGCGCATGGAAGTGATAGAGAGTCCAAAGGCTGTCTATCTCTTCCTCGACGCCCACCACACAGTGTTCGACGGCATGTCCATCGACGTTCTCTTCGACGATATCTTCGCCGCCTACGACGGCAGGCAGCCCGAGGGCGAGAGCGTGACGGGCTTCGACTACGCACTTTATGAACAGGAGCTGCTAAAGGGAAAGGCGTATGCCGAGGCAGAGGCGTATTACGACAAGCTGCTCTGCGGAGCCGAGGCAACGGTAATCCCTGACTCCACAAAGCCCGACGGCGTGAGCATGGGCACGGTGTCGATGACCATCCCAGCAAAGGACATTGAGGAGGCTTGCCGCAAGGCTGACGTCACCGTGAGCAACTATATGCAGGCTGCTTTCGCACTGACACTGAGCCGACTGACAAGGCAGGAGAACCCTCTGTATCTTACCATCTCGGGCGGACGAAACGCTTGTCCGGCACTCATGCAGAGCGTGGGAATGTTCGTGAAAACACTTCCCGTGACCATCGGTGTGGACGGTAAGACCGCAACGACGGAATACCTCAAGGCAATGCAGCAGATATTGACGGAGAACTACTCACGCGACTTCTTCCCATACACTCATCTCGTGGAGAGGCTGAATATACGCGCCGGCATAATGTGCGTGTTCCAGGGCGGAGTGATGGACGAGAGTGCCGACAGCGGTATGACGCGCATGCTGCTGGACCTCGACACCTCCCGACTGCCCATCGCCATGACAATCTTCCCCGAGGGGACAGACTACCGCATGAACATCGAATACGACGGCATGCGCTACGGCAAGGCCGACATGCAGACACTCTTGCAGGCGGCAGCCTGCGTGGCGCAACACCTGTGGCAGAGTGAAACTCTGCACGACGTGGCGCTCGTTGACGACAGTCAGGCACAGCAGATAATGGAGCTTTCGGCAGGCACGCCATTCAGCGTTGACCCTACAGACACC
>CAVIFD010000167.1:0-4416 GCA_963641545.1 bacterium
GAATATTTATGCCCTTTTGGGTTTTAGCGGACAGCAATAATTTCATTATGTGTTTTGTTTTGTAAATGCATGTTGTGTATATTTGCAGACAATTAACGCTGCATGATGAATGCGGCACAGTATTAATTAAAAAAATTCAATATGGGAAAACAATTGAATGAGATTTCGTATCTCTATCGTGCTCGCAATGCCGAGCACTATCGATTGCAGGAGGCGCTGCTTCGCGTCATCACTGCAGAGTTTACAACCAAGTATCAGCTTGCAGCTCTTCGTGAGGCGTACAGCAAGGCGTTCGAAAATGAAAATTCGATATACTTGCAGACGCGAAGCTTTGTCGACACGAAGGCTTTGAATGCCAAGGATGCTGAGCGCGACAGACTGTTTCGTCTTATCTCTTTAGGTATACGAAACAAAGAGCTTAGCCTTGATGGTGTGGAAGCCGAGGCGGCTGCCACGTTGGCATACGTCTTGAAGCCGTATAAAGGTGCTACTTCAAAAGCCGATGCCGAGAACACGGCAATGGTGAGCGACTTTGTGAAGAAGCTGCAAAGCGACGACTACAGTTCTGAGGTGGAGGCTTTGGGCTTGACTACTGTGTTGGCAGCCCTGAAGACTGCCAACGACGAGTTTGATGTGATCTATTCACGTCGGGCAAACGAGAAGCGCGTCAGGGCTGTTGCGGAGAAGATTCGGAAAGCCCGAAGAAAGGTGGATGCCGCCTTTGCCGAGCTTGCGGATGCCATCAATGTCATCTATGCAGCAAATGCATTGGTGGAAAAGGACGCCACGAAAGAGGCGGAGATTGGGGCTGTGATTGATGCAGCAAATGCGGAGATTCTGCAGTTCTCGGAGACTCTTTCGCGCCGTGGCGTGGGCAAGAAAGCGACAATCGCGGCGGATGATGCTCCGGTGACAGATGGCGGCACTACCGAAGGAGACACCTCTGAGGAGGATACCTCCGGCGGAAGTACGGAAGAAGATGTTCCGGAAGTGATGTGACGATCCTGTGGTCGTGTAGTAAATGGGAAGTCTCGGGGAATCCTCTCCGAGACTTTTTTTACTCTTTTTGTGGCACCTGCAAAAACATCAAAATCGCGTCGTCGGTGTTTTTTGTCACCGGTACAATCAGTCTGTGAAATCGTCACAGCGTCTTTGCGCCCGTTACAATTATGCTGTGAGATTCCGCAGCGTCTTTGCGCCCGTTACAATTATGCTGTGAGATTCCGCAGTGTCTTTGCGCCCGTTACAATTATGCTGTGAAATTCTGCAGCGTCTTTGTCACCGTTACAATTATGCTGTGAAAACTTCGCAGCGTCTTTGTCACCGTTACAATTATGATGTAAGGCTGCCGTAGAGCTTTTGCGCATGCGAACAGACCCCAAAAATGTCATGGCGGACCTTTCCCCTATCCATTCCATTTCCAAAAAATGTCATCCCGCCTCCCACCAAACTGTCATTCCGCGCTCCGACGCGGAATCTCACACTAACTCTGTACATTTCTTTTGATAGCAACGCGTACGGATGAGATGGCGGATCGGGGTCCGCCATGACATGCTTTGGCGCGGGATGACATTCCTTTAGTGGGATTGCATTACAAGCCTGCCTCGATATGCTTTTAAGGGGTATGACAAAGGCGACGAAAAAGATTTTTTCATTCTCTTTGCCCGCTGCGTAAATACTTTTTATATATTTGCCCACAATTCCGCACGCTCATAGCGATGAGCCTCTAAGGAAGGACATAATTAACGAAAAGCGTTTTTAAGATATTACTTGTCTAAGAAAATCCCCAATTTTCAAAGCGGAACAAGTGTACAACAGAAAACGCTCACGCCTGTGATATACGAGTATCCCGGTTTCAGGATTACTATATCATATCGGCGTGGGACTGTTGTTTATATTTGTTCCGTGGGTATGGGGATACCTCTTAGACAGATAAGACATTAAAACAGTTCCCACGCTTTTTTATTTTGATAATCTTCCCAGAGGGGACAGGGGAGAAAAAACATTTAATCATTATGTTTTCAAAAAGGTTTATGGCCGTCTTTATGGCATTGTTGATGCTTAGTACTAACGTGTTTGCTGTTGCTCCTGACTTTAACTTGAAAAGAGGAACAACCTTTTCTGTACGAATCCTTTCTTCTGTCAAAAGTAAAGGAAAAGGAGTTCCGACTGCGGTTGTGGACAGCGATGTTTACGGACGAGATGGTAAGGTTCTGATAAAAGGCGGTGAGGTTGTGCAGTTGCAAGTTGAAAAAAAGAAAGCCAGAGGTTGTGGAAAACCCGGGTACGTGAGTGTTAACTGTGTTTCGACGAAGGCAGCTGATGGTCAAAGCGTGTCTTTGAATGGTGTGGTTGACGATGAAGGAGAAAAGAAAGTAGGGTTGGCTTTAGGTTTGGGTATTGGTTTGGGTTTGACAGTTCTGCCTTTTGTGGGGTTCGCTTTTTTGGCCATAAAGGGTGAACAGGGTTGTATTGAAACAAATACCCTTATTCCGAATGTTACAGTCATGAGTGACTATAACATTAAATGATGGCGGGGTGAGGAGACCTTACAAGAAGATGTAAACGAAATCACCCGGGCATACGGAAACTGTTCCGGCAGTCTTGGGTGATTTCTTGTGATATAGGGTATAGCAAATGTTGAGGATCCGGATGTTTGGCGCAAGCCTGGTATATCGTTTCCAAAATGTCATCCCCTCAATAGCCTGTCATGGCGGACCCGGGGTCCCCATCCCCGTGTCGTAAGCACATACGTCACCGTTTTTAGGAGAGAACGACAGTGCCTTTGTTTGGGGGATTCCGCGTCGGGGCGTGGGATAACAGTTATTGGGGAAGTGAGATTACATTACAAGCCTGCGATGGCATGTAAAGAAGCGGCGGGCGGTTACATCTGCCGACATTCGGCGGGCAGGATGGCTAAGGCGCGGTTCTCGTTTGCTTCCATGATCTCCCTTTCGCCGGGGGCTTTGTCGTTGATGCCGCAGAGATGGAGAATGCCGTGGATAATCGTGCGATGGAGCTCTTCGTCGTAAGGTGTCGCAAACTTCTCCGCGTTGGTCTTTACGGTGTCCAAGCTGATGTAGAGGTCGCCCGATATCTTGTTGCCGGCAGTGTAATCAAACGTAATGATGTCGGTGTAGTAGTCGTGCCGGAGGTAGCGACGGTTGACCTCGAGGATTTTCTCGTCCGAACAAAAGATGTAGCTGATGTCGCCGACCTTTTTCCCGTAGGTCTCGGCTACAGCCTTTATCCAGCTGCGGAGAGCCTCCTCGTTGATGGAGGGTAATGTGATGTCTTCTGCAAAGAATGATATTGCCATGATGCGCGACGTTTACTGAGCGAAAAACAAATATGTGACCACCACTGCGGCGACAGCACCTGCCAAATCTGCCAGCAGGGAACATTGCACCGTGTAGCGTGTGTTGCGTATGCCCACGCTGCCATAATAGAGAGCCACCACGTAGAAGGTTGTGTCGGCAGAGCCTTGCACGATGGACGACAGACGTCCGACAAACGAATCGGCACCGTACGTCTGCATTGCGTCGAGCATCATGCCTCGGGCACCGCTGCCGCTGAGCGGCTTCATCAGCATGGTAGGCAGTCCGCCGACGAAATCGGAGTTAAGCCCCACAGCCTCCACGCCCATGCGGATACCGCCGATCACAAAGTCCATTGCCCCCGAAGCGCGAAACACGCCGATGGCAACAAGTATGGCTATCAGATAGGGAATGATGGTAATGGCGGTTTTGAACCCTTCCTTTGCTCCTTCGATAAAGGCATCGTAGACATTTATCTTCCGGCGTATGCCGCTGAATATAAATCCGCAGATAATGACGAACAGCAGTGTGTTGGCAAAGACGGTGGAATAGAGCGAGACTTCTTCCTGCGTCAGCGAGCAGAACAGCAGGATGATCCCTCCGATGAATGCCGCCGTGCCGCCGAAAAACAGCAGGAGGTTTTTCTGAAAGATATTGATACGCTGACGGACTGAGACGGCAAGTATGGCAACGAGCGTGGAAGAGAACGTTGCCAGCATGATCGGGAGAAACACGTCCGACGGGTTGGCAGCACCCATCTGCGCTCTGTACATCATTATCGTGATGGGGATAAGCGTCAGTCCGGATGCGTTGATACATAAAAACATTATCATCGGGTTGCTTGCCGACGCTTTGTCGGTGTTTATCTCTTGCAGCTGCTGCATGGCTTTCAGCCCCATCGGTGTGGCAGCATTGTCGAGCCCAAGGAGATTGGCGGAGAAGTTCATGAAGATAGAGCCTGCCACCGGATGGTCTTTGGGCAGATCGGGGAAGAGCTTGCAGAACACCGGAGATGCGAGGCGGGCAAACGACTGTATGACGCCGCCCTTTTCGCCAATCTTCATGATGCCGAGCCAAAGCGACAGGATGCCGGTCAAGC
>CAVIFD010000168.1:0-1084 GCA_963641545.1 bacterium
TGATATTTATCGTAGTGGAGAGCTTTAACAGTTGGGTAATCGGACAGGAAGTCAACGGGCATAAGATAACGCCCGTAATTGACAGTCTTTGCGGACAGAAAGGTGTCATCTATGCGCCACACATGGTGTCGCAAGTACACAGCGGTGTGTCGAGTGACGGACAGTTTATTTACAATACAGGCTTTTACCCTTCATCAGAGGCGACGACTGTTGTCAGTTATGCAGGAAACTCATACAACTCGCTTGCCAAGCGGCTTAAAGGATATTATTCGTTTGAGGTAATTGGGGAGAGTCCTTCGTTATGGAATCACAGCCAAACAACTAAAGATTTCCATTTCGACCGACTTGTGGCAAATACCAACCACAAGGCAAAATTAGCGAACCGAGGACGTGATGAAGTCATATTTGAAGAAGCCTTGAATGCCATCGATACAGTTCGTAAACCCTTCTTCGCTTTCATCACAACCCATTCAATGCATGGTCCATACAACGATGCGAACGTTGACCGGCAGACATGGTTAGAAAACACAACATTGCCTAAGATGTTGTGTGATTACTATAATGTGACACATTATTTCGATGAATCGCTTGGCCGGTTTCTTGGCAAAATCAATGAGATGTTGGCAGACAATCCCCCTCTGATTGTCATAGCCGCAGATCATAAAGCAAAGGTAGATGGAGTGCCCATCGATTACAAAGATTATAAAATACCATTGTTGATACTCAACACTCCATATACATTGTATGTTGAACATCCGATAGGACAAGTCGATGTAATGCCAACCATCTTGACTCTGTTGGGAGAAAAGACTGATGGTTGCATGGGGCTTTCCTTATTCAATAAAGAACTCAGAGGTGCAATAAGCTCTGAGGGAAAGATCTTCGGCGACTCGCTATCGCACGATTTTACAGATATGCTGAGACAAGCCGAAAACACAGCCAACATCATCCTACGTTGTAATCTCGCTGAGCAATGGGACTGCAAGGACAAAGAAATGATCTGACATTTTATGTATGAGCAAAAACAATAAGCCGCGGTTGCTGATGGTTGCGCCGCTGCCGCCGCCGGTGCATGGGTCGAGCT
>CAVIFD010000168.1:1094-4380 GCA_963641545.1 bacterium
GCATGACGGAGAGCCACAAGTTGAACGAGGCGTTCACGATGGACCGGGTGAACCTCTCCACTTCAAGAAAGATGGAAGAAGTGGGCAGTCTGTCGAAGATGCTGATGGCAAGGAAGGCAGTGCGGTTTATCGCATCCTGTCTTCGGATGACCGGGTTACTGCTGACGCATCGCTACGACCTGTGTTATCTTGCCATCACCTGCCACGGCGTTGGGTTTCTGAAGGACGCACCGTTCGTGTTGCTTTGCAAGCTGTTCGGAAACCGTGTCGTGATCCACCAGCATAATAAGGGAATGAGCCGAGATGCCGACAAGCCGCTGTACCGACGGTTGCTGCGGATGGTGTATAAGAATGCCAAGGTGATATTGTTGTCGTGGCACCTGTTCCCCGATGTTGAGAAGATAGTGCGGCGTGAAGATGTAGTGATCTGCCCCAACGGCATTACTCCCGAAGCTGACACCGCGCCGAGGCATACGCCCAACGATGTGCCGCGTCTGTTGTTCCTCTCAAATTTGTTGAGAGATAAGGGCGTGTTGACACTGCTCGATGCTTTGAAGATACTAAAGGATGGAGGACATGCGTTTGTCTGCGACTTCGTTGGCAGCGAAACACGTGACATGGATGCCGAGATGTTCCGCACGGAGGTTCGGGAAAGAGGGTTGGAGGGCATTGCCATATACCACGGCAGTAAATACGGAAAGGACAAAGAGAAGTATTTTCGTAATGCTGATGTATTCGTCTTTCCTTCTTTCGATGAATGTCTGCCGCTCGTGATTCTTGAAGCAATGGAATACGGTCTGCCCGTTGTTTCAACCGGCGAGGGCGGTATACGGGACGAAGTGGAAGACGGCAGGAACGGCTTCGTGGTGGAGACGCAGAGTGCCGATGCCCTTGCCGATGCCATCGAACGGCTGATAAGTGACGAGCCGCTGCGCCGGAGCATGGGTGAAGAGGGACGGCGGATGTTCGAAGAACGGTTCACGATGGAGCGTTTCGAGGAAAGGATGTGTGACATCTTACGTTCTTGCATAAAGTAACAACAAGAGGGAAAAAGCGCATGAATGAATATTTCAATATACGCTATGAGATGGACCGTGGCGAAGTGCTCCGTGCCATTGAACGTGCGGTGAACGGCGGCGTGGCAGACTACATCTGCGTAGCCGACGGCGTGGTGCTGAACATGGCAAACCGCGATGCCGCTTACAGGCAGGCAGTGAATGGTGGCATGTTTGCCATCTGCGACAGCAGTTATGTGCCTCTCTATTTGCGTTGGATATACGGCAAGAGGTACAGACAATACTACGGGGCAGAGATATTCAAGGATATAGTAAGCTCCGGACGATACCGTATGATGTTCATGGGGACATCCGAAGCGACGCTTGCCGGACTGCGGGCGACCATCAAGGAGTGGAACCCCGATGTGGAGACAATGACGTTCCATGAACTTCCGTTCCGCAGGGTTGAAGACTTCGACTACGCCGATATAGCGAGGCGCGTTGATGCCGTAGGGGCAGATATTATATGGATAGCATTGGGCGCACCGAAGCAGGAGCTGTTCATGTCGCGCCTGAAGCCCCATCTCAAGCGTGGCGTGATGATTGCCGTGGGGGCTGTGTTTAAGTTCTACAGCGGGACAGACGAGAAGCGGGCACCGCTGTGGATGGTGAAAGCTCATTTGGAGTTTGTCTACCGCATATTCCGCAGTCCGGGGAAACAGTTGAAACGTTGTGCCCGGATTGTATATACGCTGCCACGTCTGTTGTGGGAGGAATGGAGACGAAGCAAAGCTAAACCTAAATAACAAGAGAGAGGATATGAGGAGACTTCTGACTTTAGCCGCGTTTTGGCTGACGTTCTGCTTTCTGCCACCTGTGTCGGCACAAGAGAGGGCAGGGACGGTGGATGTGTTCATGGGCGTGGACTTCAACTACAGGGACATTTATTTCAACGACCGTGTTTACGATGTGCTGATAAACCTCACGCCCGGAATAAGATGGAACATGGGGCATCGTTGGGAGGTGGCGGCGCAGGCTCTTGTGCCGGTGGTCAATCAATACGGCGACCGATACAAGAAGGTGCGTCTTAATATGGCAGTGCTCTCCAAACAGATTGCCGTGGGGCAACATTGGAAAATGAAGGTGTCCGGCGGATTGTTCGGACAGGAACGCTACGGACTGGATGTGAAGAACATGTTCGTCGTAAACCGGTGGCTTGCCATGACTGCACAGATAGGGCTGACGGGGTATTGCTCGATGGCATCGGGATGGGAAGCCAGCACGATGGAGAGGATCACAGCGCAGGTGGGACCGGAAGTCTACCTGCATCGGTGGAACACACAGATCTCCGTCAGCGGAGGTCGTTATGTGTATGGCGACTATGGCGTGACGGGTGAAGGCTTCCGGCATTTCAAGCATGTCAGTGTGGGTATTTACGCGTCTTACAGCGATAAGTGGAAAGAAGATGCGGGCTTCAAAGTTGTTGTGATGCTGCCGCCATACAAACGCAAGGCACGGAAGGTGAATATCCGTCCGGCAAGCAATTTCCGGCTTACATATAGCGTGGAGGCAGAAGAGTATGCCAACCGCACATACTTCACCGACCCTGAGCAGAACGAACGCACGGGATGGTTCGACCGAGATCTGATACCTTGGGGAACCGACACCATGTCGCCCGACTTCATCGTTAAGGAAAGAAAGGAGGACAAGAAATGAGACGCTACTTCCTTATTATGACGCTTGCGCTGTTTGCCTTCTTGAGTGCATCGGCACAGATGTACACGGGTATGTCGGGGCTTATCCACGTCCCGTCGGCAGAGATGAACGATGAAGGCGAAGCGCGTATCGGAGCGCATTTTCTCAACAAAGAGTTTACGCCCGCGAACTTCTCATATCACACGATGAACCACTATCTGAGCATCACTCCATTCTCGTGGATTGAGATAGGATATGCATGCACACTTATGAAGAGCAACAAAGCGGGCGAGGGTGAGCCTCCACGGATGAGCTACAATCAGAAAGACCGTTACTTCTCCGTCAAGCTGCGCCCTCTGAAGGAAGGACGGTGGTATCCTGCCATTGCGATAGGAGCCAACGACCCCTACGGGACGACGTTCGGCAAGGGGACCGTCTACGAAGACAACACGGCGATGAAGGTGAAGAGCCGGTATTTCGCCAATTTCTATGTTGCTGCCACCAAACATATCAATCTGAAAGGACACAGCATAGGCTTCCATCTTGCCTACCGCCATTGGAAGCGCGACTACAACAGCCGGTGGAACGGCGTGGTG
>CAVIFD010000169.1:0-4364 GCA_963641545.1 bacterium
ACAAATAAATGTTCATGTACAGGGAAAAACTTATTGATGAACAATATGAAGTTCACACAAAAAGAAGATACCCCCATGGGCATTATATGAATGTATTTATACCGTTTCACCTCTTTCTAAGAATAAAAGACATGCTTTCTTTCAATATCACCGACCTCGTCAGCCATAGGATGGAGACGTACAGCACTGCCACGACAGCTATTTTGGCGAAGAACAACCCATACATATTCTCTATTCCTCTTGTCACGAACCATGAGACGGCAAAGCAAAAGAGGGTGAGCAAGAGATAGGGGGAGATGTCCTTCAAGAGCTCAATGCTTCGGATATTGATCTGCTTTTTGCCAAATATATGCCACACGATATTGAGCAGCAAGGTAAGGATGGAGCATCCCACCACCATCGTGAAAATGCCTTGACGCGCCAAAGCCAAAGCAAGCGACAGGTTTATGATGTAGAAAACAGTGTTTATGTATAGTATTGTGTCGGACTTGCCATGCGAAAGCAATATGGCGGTATAGAGGCTTGATATGAACATACACGAATTGGCTATGGTCAGCACCTGAAGATACGGGACGCTCTCCAACCATTTCTCCCCAACCGTAATCCACACAAACTCTTTGGCAACAAAAGCCAGCCCCAACAAAGAGGGGAACGACACGAACGCCCCGAAGCGGAGCATCTTGCGGAACACTTTCTTTTGCCGTTCCTTGTCGTCCTGCACCTCCACCAACACCGGCTGAGCCACTCCGTTTATCATATTGTTCACCGTGGTATTGCCCAGCGCCATCCACTTGCTTCCTTGCGAATAGTATCCGGTATCTGCCTTGGTATAAAACTTGCCCAGCAAGATGGAGAAGATATTCCCGTTTATCTGCCCTATTATGCCGTTGAACAATATCTTGGAACTGAACCCGAACATCTCCTTGATGGGTGCGAGGGAAAAGGCTAAGGTTGGTTTCCATCCCGAAAAATACCAACGCACGGATGTGCTGACAAAACATTGTATGACCATCTGCAGAGCCAATCCCCGGTAGGCAAGACCCATTAGAGCCATTATCAATCCCGCCCCTCCGGATACCAGCACAGCCGCCATGTCGGCAATGCCTCGCTGCTTAACCTTCATCTCCTTAAAGAGAACGGCATTGTGCACAATGCCGAAGCCGGAAATCACAAACCCCAGAAACATCACCCTCGAAAGATTGAGGAGCACCGGCTGATTGTAGAAACGGGCAATGAAAGGTGCGGTAAAGAACAGTATCACATAGAACATCATCCCGCAGAAGATGCTGAACCAAAACACGGAGTTATAGTCTTCGTGTCGTATCTCCTTTTTGTTTATCAGTGCCGTTGTGAAGCCGCTATCCATGAAGGTCGAGGCAATGACACTGAAAACTGCCAGCATTGCCACCAATCCATAATCATCAGGGCTTAGTATGCGGGCAATAACTATCCCGAACACCATCCCGATGAGTTGTTGCACCAGCGTGCTCAGTCCTCCCCAAAAGAGTCCTTTGGCAGTTTTTTCTTTCAGCGTCTGTTCAGGCATGTCTTCTCTCACCTCCCTATGCAATGATAGACGAAGCCGTTTTCTTCCAGCTCCTCGGGGTCGTAGATGTTACGACCGTCGAGCACAAGCGGGGTTGCCATCAGCTTCTTCACAGCCGACCATGACGGCATGCGAAACTCCTTCCATTCCGTCACGAGCATCAGGGCATCGGCATCAACCACCGCATCATATATATCCTTGGCGTAACGGACGGCATCACCCAAACGGCGCTTGGCCTCATCCATTGCCACAGGGTCGTAGGCATACACCTCGCATCCTGCCGCCAGCAGCTTCTCTATCAAAACCAACGAAGGAGCTTCGCGCATATCGTCGGTCTCGGGCTTGAACGCCAATCCCCAGACAGCCACGCGCCGCCCCTTCAGATCTCCATTGAAATATTTTTCCAGCTTGCGAAACAGTAGTGATTTCTGCTCGTTGTTAACCGCCTCGACAGCCTGCAGGATACGCATCGGGTAGTTGTTTTGCCCTGCGGTATGTATCAGTGCCTTCACATCCTTGGGGAAGCAAGAGCCGCCATAACCTATGCCGGCATACAGGAAACGGTTGCCTATGCGGGCATCCGAGCCAATCCCCTTGCGTACCATGTTCACATCCGCTCCGACAATCTCACACAGATTCGCAACGTCGTTCATAAAGCTGATACGCGTAGCCAGCATTGCGTTCGCGGCATATTTGGTCATCTCCGCAGAGGGCACGTCCATAAATATCACACGGAAATTGTTCAATAGGAACGGACGATAGAGCCGGCTCATCAGCTCCTTGGCATGTTCCGACTCCACACCCACAACCACGCGGTCCGGACTCATGAAGTCTTTGATTGCAGCCCCCTCTTTCAGGAACTCGGGGTTGGAAGCCACGTCGAACTCAATCTTCACGCCACGCCTGTCCAGCTCTTCCTGTATCGCAGTGCGAACCTTGCGGGCAGTGCCGACCGGCACAGTGCTCTTCGTCACCACCAGGATATGCTTCTTCATGTTCCGTCCGACCGTACGTGCCACCTCGAGCACATACTTCAGGTCCGCGCTACCATCTTCATCCGGCGGCGTACCCACGGCACTGAACAGCACCTCCACCTCGTCGAGACATTCCGTAATGTCGGTCGTAAAATGCAGTCTGCCGGCTTTTTGGTTACGATGAACCATATCCTCCAAGCCCGGCTCGTAGATAGGGATTATCCCCTGCTTGAGGTTCTCTATCTTCTTTGCATCCACATCCACGCAGAACACTTCTGTTCCCATCTCGGCAAAGCAAGTGCCGCTGACCAGCCCCACATAACCCGTTCCTACTATTGCTATTTTCATACCACTTTTACATTAAGACAAGACACATAAAGGTTCGTCAGTCCCACTCCGGAGAACTGACGAAAAGCGCACAAATATAGGTCTTTGTATCCGAACACACGCCTTTTTTCACGAAAGAATAAACAAACGGAGCGACAAGACCTCATCCCCTGCCAATCGGCGAAACGGGTAGAACCTCGGGGAATACGGGTACGGAATGTTATACCATATTATATCTACATTTGCGCCCGAAACAACTACAATCCCATGAAAGAAGTACGATTCGACACAGTTCAGCAGTTCAATGATTTTTACGGTTTCGAGACGCTCCATCCGTTGGTAAGCGTGGCTCGCCAGGCCAAACACGTCGCCCTCAGCGAGGAATACATGTCGCACATCGGCATCTACATGATATATCTGAAAGAGACCAAAGGCTGCCGCATCTCTTACGGAAGGACGGAATACGACTACGACGAGATGACCGTAACGTCTTTCGCCCCCGGGCAATCCATCCATGTGCTGCCCAACGACGGGGTGCTGCCAAAGTGGACCGCCTTGGTGTTTCATCCGGATTTCCTGGCAAGAACGTCCCTCGCCGGACGTATGTCGCGCTACGGGTTCTTCTCCTACACCAGCATGGAGGCGCTTCACCTCTCGTCGCAGGAAGTCGGCATCTTCCGTAACGTGGTGGATATGATACGAAAGGAACTGTCGCACGCCATAGACAAGCACACGAAGGAACTTATCGTGAGCAACATCGAGCTTCTGCTCAACTACTGCCTCCGCTTCTACGACCGGCAGTTCATAACCCGCGAGGAGATAAACCACACCGTCGTCCAAAAGTTCGAGAGCCTCTTGAACGAATATCTCCGCGACAACGCCGCCGAAGAGGGGCTTCCGACGGTGTCGTATTTCGCCGACAAGTGTTGCCTCTCGACAGGATATTTCGGGGAACTGGTGAAAGCCGAGACCGGACAGAACGCCCGTGACTTCATAAGCGGACACATCATCGCAGCGTCGAAAGAGCTTCTCAGCAATGGCGTCCTTTCGATAAATCAGGTCAGCGACCGCCTCGGGTTCGACTATCCGCAGCATTTCTCGAGGTTCTTCAAACGTCATACCGGCAAAACCCCTGGCGAATACCGCAAAATCGGGTGAGATACGCCCGAACTGAAAAATCTTTTTCTTGTACCGCGTTTTGGAACAACAGTCCGGCAACTTTGCGGCTGAATTGTTATTACTAACCATCAAAGTTTTGAATTATGGAAACGAAGAAGAAGTTTTTTATGGAGTGCCATCTTGCCGGCCGTATGTATCACGAAGCGGATGAAGTGTGGGACAAACTTAAAGTCGGCACGGTTCTCAGGCTGGAACGCGACATGAACAACCGTTTCGACACGGATGCCGTAGCCGTTATGTTCGACGACAAAGAAGATAACGAAGCCTATTGCATCGGCTACATCCCCTCTGAGAAGAACGGGATAATCGCGGCTCTTTTGGAAATGGGATGGGATGAC
>CAVIFD010000170.1:0-4343 GCA_963641545.1 bacterium
GCGTAGAACATAAGGTCGTCCGACTCCTTCCGCTCGCCGGCATACAGCTTCTTCCCTGCCTCCTCAGCCAGGTGGATGGCAAAGATATGTATGCAGAAATACTTCGAGAGCGACGGCAGGCGGTTCATCCTATTGAACACCTTGTCCACCTCCCGCGGCTTCCGCAGCCCACGGATAAGCTCGGGGTCAATCATGCGCAGATGCTCGTTCATCCCTTTCCCGTAGGCATAGAAGTGTGAGAGGTCCTTGATGGCAAGCAGTCCGTATGCCAGGTTGATGTCGAGCAGCTCCTTGCTCGATGCTCCTGTCATGAACTCATCCATGGCCTTCTGCTCGAGAGCCAGCGTGCGGTTGGTTTTCGAGAAGCGTGTCTGCAGACCTGTTTCAAGGAGAAGCGGGTTCTCCACATGGTCGCCTGCCAGACCGCAGAGCGTGCCGTAGGTGACAATGTTGGGCTGCTGGGTCAGCTCGTTCATCACGTAGGCGTTTGTCCCGTCCATGTGCGACATGTTCAGAATCCTCTGAAGCGAAAGGTCTGCCTCCTCTTCGCCAGGGAAGATGCCCTCTTCCGCCAGACGTGCCGGCAGCAGGGTCATGGCGCGGTCGCCTATCTTGCGATGCTCCGCAAAGTCCCACGCAAGGCAGGGTGATTGAATGAAAAGAAAGATGCCGGCAGCCAAGAGGGGCAGCGTTCGGGGGAGCAATCGTCGTGTGTTCATGGCGGTTGTTCGGTTTGTTGTTATGATGAGGAGGATTTCTTTCCGAGGACTTCGCGTTTGTAGCGGGTGATCTCTGCGTTGCAGCCGTCGATGAACGGGGCGTAGTCCGTGTCTCCGAAGACGAGGGCAAGGGCGTTCACCATCTTTATGAGTGCGCGGTAGGCATCGTCGGTGGCAAGGCGTGCCGCCCTCAAGGCTCCCACCTTCACCTCCGACCTCTCTATCGTGCGCCTCAGGGTGAGGGTATGCACCCTCTCGTTTGCCTCCTTCAGCTTGGCAACGAAGGTCGTGAGACCGAGCGTCTCCACCTCGCCGGCATATTTCCCTTCAAGGTCTTCAAGGAAACTTATCAAGAGCCCCGACTCGCGGTCCAGCTGATAGTTGGTGCGTATGTTATAGTCCTTGATATGTTGCGAGAGGACCTTCGCCGCCTGCGCCATCTCTCCGACGGGCATGGACGAGAAGCTGCCGACAGCCTTCTTGTAGCCTGCGTAGAGCGTGTCGCGGTCGCGGTCTGCCTCCGCAATGTCGTCGGTAAGCAGACTCTTCTGCGAAATCCGCAGAGCCTCTTCTTCTGCCGTAAACGCCTCCCGGAGAGCTGCGACGAGGCTTTCCACCCTTGCCAGGGCTGCCGCGTTATCGGCGGCACGGGTAAGAATGTTGTTCACAAACGAATAGTGTGCGCCGTTGTTCATGCGCCCGATGTTTATTCCCTCAATCTCCTTCATTTCATTCAAGATTTAGTCAGACATAACGTGTTTCCGGGGCAAATATACGTGTTGATCGCGATCAACAAGCCTTTTCGAAGAAAAAAGTAGGCGTTGATCGCGATCAATGTGCACTTTTGTTAATGGGAATAGGCGTTGATCGCGATCAATGTGCACTTTTGTTAATGGGAATAGGTGTTGATCGCGATCAATGAACACTTTTGTTAATGAGAATAGGTGTTGATCGCGATCAATGTGCACTTTTGTTAATGGATATAGGCGTTGATCGCGATCAACGGGCACTTTCATTAAGAAATATATGCATTGATCGCGATCGATGGTCTCTCTTATTAACAAATATATGCATTGATCGCGATCAATGGTCTCTTCAAAAACGAAAAGTATGCGTTGATCGCGATCAACGGGCACTTTCATTAAGAAATATATACATTGATCGCGATCAAAGGTATCTCCGAAAACAAAAAGAAGCCATTGACTGCGATCAATGACCTCCGTTAAAAAGGAACGCCCCGAAAGTTTGGTGTCAAACCTTCGAGGCGAAGTTCCCTCTTATGTGTAACAATAAAAAAACAGACGTTGATTTACAGGATGCCCTGTGCCATCATGGCTTTTGCCACTTTCATGAAGCCGGCAACGTTTGCACCCTTGACATAGTTCACCGTACCGTCGGCGAGGGTCCCGTACTTCACGCATTGCTCGTGGATGGACTTCATGATGCTCTTCAGCTTCTCGTCCACCTCCTCTTTCGTCCAGCTCAGCTTCATTGCGTTCTGCGTCATCTCCAATCCGGAAACGGAAACGCCGCCTGCGTTGGCAGCCTTGCCCGGGGCGTAGAGGATCTTTGCCTTGAGGAAGGCGTCGATAGCTTCCGGCGTTGACGGCATGTTGGCTCCCTCGCTCACAGCGAAGCATCCGTTTGCCAGCAGCGTCTTTGCATCGTCGCCGTTAAGCTCGTTCTGCGTTGCGCTCGGCATGGCAATGTCGCACTTCTCGCCCCAAGGACGTCCGCCCGCAACATACTTGCAGCCGTATTTCTCGGCATATTCGCGAATACGTCCGCGGTAGAGGTTCTTCAGCTCCATGATATAATCCAGCTTCTCGCGGTCGATGCCGTCGGGGTCGTAGATGTATCCGTCGCTGTCGGACATTGTCACAGGCTTTGCCCCCAGCTCAATCAGCTTCTCGACGGTATACTGAGCCACGTTGCCCGAGCCCGACACGGTAACGACCTTACCCTTCAGCTCTATGCCGCGGGTCTTCAGCATCTCGAGAAGGAAATACACATTCCCGTAGCCCGTAGCCTCCGGACGGATGAGCGAGCCGCCAAACTCGATGCCCTTGCCGGTGAACGTACCTGTGTTCTCGCGTGCCAACTTCTTATACATACCATACATATAAGCCACCTCGCGACCTCCTACACCTATATCCCCTGCGGGAACGTCAGTGTCCGGACCGATATGACGCCACAGCTCCATCACGAAAGCCTGGCAGAAACGCATTATCTCGGCGTTCGACTTGCCCCTCGGGCTGAAGTCCGCGCCGCCCTTGCCGCCACCCATGGGCAGCGTCGTCAGTGAGTTCTTGAATGTCTGCTCGAAAGCAAGGAACTTGAGTATGGACTGATTTACCGAAGCATGGAAACGCACGCCGCCTTTGTACGGACCAATGGCGTTGTTGTGCTGTATGCGGTAACCCATGTTCGTCTGCACCTGCCCTTTGTCGTCGGTCCATGTCACACGGAAAGAGAATATGCGGTCGGGGATGCAGAGGCGTTCGATAAGATTGCTCTTCTCGAACTCGGGATGTTCGTTGTAAACATCTTCGATGGTGCCTAAAACTTCGGATACTGCCTGATGATATTCCGGCTCGTTCGGAAATCTCCTTTTCAAGTTGTCTAAAACTTCGCTTGCTTTCATTGATTTGTATGTTTATAGTGTTCTGTCGATTCGCTTGTGTTTGCTTTTTCCCTGAAAAAGCGTCGCAAAGGTAAGCAGCCTTTCCAAACCGGCAAACATTTGAAAGGAAAAATGACGAATAAATATCAATTAGTCACTTTGCGCGAAGCTTCGCCGTAAAATTGTCACTCGTTTCGGTGCTTTATGTTTTTGTAGATCGGAACGAACACAATGATTGCCGATGCCACCAATGCGAACACCACATCAAACGAGATCTCCTTGCTGTATGCAATCAGCATATACGCCAGCACGCCCCACAGGAGCGTGAGGCACACGGCCTGACTGTTCGTAATCTTTCTTCGTGCCATAAGACGATGTCGGGTTGTTTTCAGAAGGCAAGCGTAACCTCCGCACCGATCTGCAGCGGCTTGCCTTTTTGTATGAATGAATTGTTGAACGATTCGAAGTAGAACGCGTGATAGTCCGTGTTCGTCAGGTTGCGGCCCCAGATGTTCACGCTCACAGCCCCCTTGCTCACGCCCGCCTTGGCACTGAGCGTGGCGTAGAAGTTCTGACTTATGTCGTTCTTTTCCGTCCAGAAGATCTTCCCCGCTCCGGCGCATTGTGCGGAGACGGTGAACCTATCTACCAGGCAGCCGCGAAGCAGCTTCGTGTATTGAAGTCCGAGGCTCACGGTGTGACGCGGGGTGTAGGGGATGAAGTTACCCTTGTAGTTCACCTCCGTCTCGCTCGCCTTGTCGATGGACGTGTAGTCGCGGAACGTGGCGCGTGTAAAGCCGTAGTTCAGATCTGCTGTCAGCCCTTCGGCAATAAGTGCACGGAGGCACACTTCCGCGCCGTAGCTGTCTGCCTTCCCGCCGTTGGTGATCATTCGCCCGCTGCCGTTCTCGGCAAACGTGGTCAGCTGTATGTTTTCAATGTCCATGTAGAAGAGTGTCAGCTCTGCATTCAGACGACCTCCGATCAGCTCGCTGCGGATG
>CAVIFD010000171.1:0-4328 GCA_963641545.1 bacterium
GAACCGCGCGTCGCCAGCCACACGGTCGAACACCACCTCGTCTACATTGAACGGGGGAAAGACCATTGCATAATCGAAGGCTCCGTAAGAATTGTATGGGTCTGAATAAAAATAATCAGCCTCTGTTATTTCGCCACGGACACCATTTATGGCAAGATTCAATTTTCCGATATTCACCATAGTCGGATTTTTCTCTACGCCATAAAAACGATAGCGAGAAATTTCTTCAGGGCTTGAAAATGAACGTAGCTTTTGAGACATTGCTATGAACGTTCCACACGCGTCACAGGCAGAGTCAAGTACTTTCTTATCTCCCAATTTCGGATTGAGAACCTCAACCATATATCTGCCGATAGAAGGCGCAGTGTAGTAACTGACAACGCCTTCTATTTCAGATGTTGAAAAGGCTTCGAGGAAATACTCATATATCTGACCGAAGATATCGATACTGATGTTTTCGGGGATATCCTTGAACACCCGCACGATGCGGCTCAGCAGCTCCGGCTCTTCCTCGGGCACCAACTGTCCGTACACCTCCTTCGGCAGCACGCCTTCCATGCGGGGGTTCTCGCGCTCGATCGCCTCCATTGCCCTTTTCACGAGCAGAGCCTTGCCTGCGTCGTCGGGCGCGTCGTTGATGAAGTCGAAGTAAGCACACTCGGGCAGGAAGAAGCCGCACCGCTCCACGGCAACGTCTTTATACTCACGCTCCATACGAGTGCCTTTGTGACGGTTGTATTCCTCGTCGATCTCCGCCTTGTGTTGCTTGAAGAGCACGTCGGCATAACGAAGGAAGATAAGACCGAGGATGGGCTGACCGTATTTGTTGGCTGCCAGGTGTGCGCCGGCACGCAGCATATCCGCCGAGTGCCAAAGGTTGTCTTTGAGAGTTTTCAGTTCTGCGTCTGTCATAAGGGGTTTGTTGCGTTTTGTGAATAAAGTGGTGCAAATGTAGGGATTTCCGTCAGGTAACGGATTCCTTTTGGTCGCGGCAAACCCTCCGCCGGCACCACATCCCGGAAAAAGTGACGCCGGCGGAGGTGGTTTCAGCGCCGCTACGGAAAAAGTGACGCCGGCGGAGGTGGTTTCAGCGTCACTACGGAAAAAGTGACGCTGGCGGAGGTGGTTTCAGCGTCACTTTTGAGAAAAGTCATGCCGGCGGAGATTTTTCCGGCATCAAACGGTACGGACAGAGGCTGGAACCTGCGGTTTCGGCGTTTCCTACGCTATCCAGCCGTAGCCCTGCACTGCCATATCCACGAAATGATTGAATAAAAGGCGGGTCTTGTCCGTAAACGATTCCTTGTCGTAGCTCTGAGGCAGGTCGTTGTCGAGCGACTCCTTAATCATGGCAAGAACCTTGTGGCGCGGCTGCTCGTCTTTATACCAGTCCACCACCATCATCGTCTCTTTGTTGTCAAGCAGTTTCCTGTACAGGTTTTTCGAGGCAAGTATAACCTTCTGCTCTTCCGCACGGGTCAGTTTCTTGTCGGCGCAAAGCAGGTCGTATATCTCCATCTCCTCTTCCTCCAGCCCCATGTCGGTGGAGCGCGACTGCTCGCGCTTCAGGTCTTCGACGAGCTGAAGGAGCTTCTCGTAGTAGTCCTCATTCTCGCTGCCGCCGGCGTTGTAGCGGTCGATGATGCCCTTATACCGCTCCGAGAAGGCTACGCGCGTGCAGTTACGGTTGATCATCTGCACCAATGCCTGCTCGATGAAGCCGCGCAGGTCGTCAATCTCGAGAGCCTTGTAAGGCGTCGCACTGAGCTCGCGGCGCAGTGCCTCCACGTCCATCTTGCTAAGGTCTATCACCCTGCCTTGGTGTATGACATAGCCGGTGTCTCCTTTCTTCGCTGCCGCCCCTTCCATCGTGGAGCTTACGCTATGGTCCAGGGTCTCTGCCATCCTCGCCTTCGCGCGGCGCAGCTTCTCGTCGTCGATACGGTTGCAGAACAGCCCGCCCAGGTACGACAATGGCGCAAACATCTCGTTGCTCCATCCCCGCTCGAAGATCTCCGGCTTCGCCGCATCGTAGAGGTTCGTCAATAGGTTGGAGAGCACACGGAAGCGGTCTTTCCACTCGTCTTTCTCCAGCACCCTGTTGTATGCCATGCGGAGCTGCTCCATCTGCTCGAGCGTCTCGCCCTCGGCAATGACGTCGGCAATCTTGATGCCCAGCGACTGCAGGAACATATCGAATTCCGTGATGGTGCGGTCGATGTTACGGATAAGCTGCTCGATGTCTTTGGCAGGATAGTCCGTGCCGCTGCCCGTCGAGGCATAGTCCGACAATGCCTTCTGCATATACTTAAACACGTTCACATAGTCCACGATGATGCCGCACGTCTTGCCCGGGAACACGCGGTTGGCACGCGCGATGGCTTGCATCAGCGTATGTCCCTTCATCGGCTTGTCGAGATAGAGCGTGGAGAGCGACGGCACGTCGAAGCCCGTGAGCCACATGGCGCAGACAAACACCAGGCACAGCGCGTCGTCTTTGTCCTTGAAGCGGTCCTCGATGTCCTTGCCGTCTGCCGTGATGGCTTCCATCTTCTTGCGATGCGCGGTGATGTCGAGCCCTTGGGCGGCAAACTTCTCCTCTTCGCCGTCTTCCTTGCTGATGACCACAGCCATCTCCATCCGGTTCAAGTAGTCGAGCTGTCGGGTCTTCTCCGCCCTCTCTTCCTCGGTCTTCGCCCGGTTGCGCTCCTCCACCAGTCTTTTCTTTTCCTCGGGCAGGTATTGCTTCACCTTGTCGTACATCCTCACGGCGGTGTATTTGTCCACGCTCACCACCATGCCCTTGCCCCGAAAGCCTCGGCGCGGGAAGTGGTGGGCAATGTCGTGGGCAATGCGGTCGAGGCGTTCCTCCCGCTTGATGACCTCAAGGATGCGCGACGAGGCATTCTCGAGAAGCTCCGTCTCGCGGTCGTTCAGTTGCTCGTCTTCCACGATACGGTCGATGTCGGAGTCGAGCCAGTCGTTGGTCAGTCCCACCTCGGGCACACGGCGGCTGTAGAAGAGTGGCACGGTGCTGCCGTCGTCGATGGCTTGGGCAAAGTTGTATTCCGACACATAGTCGCCGAACCACTGGTTGGTGAGCCGCTTGCTGCCCAAGAGCGGCGTGCCTGTGAAGGCGATATAGTTGGCGTTGGGCAGTCCCGTGTGCATGTTCTCGGCAAGCTGCTTGTATTGCGTGCGGTGCGCCTCGTCCACAAGGACGAAGATGTCGCTGCGGTCCGACAAGAGAGGGTATTCACGGGTTTTGTCGTACTGAAACTTATGTATGAGGGTAAACACCGTCGGCTTGTTGCTTCTGAGATATTCGCGCAGCTGCGAGGCGCTCTTAGGCTGACATTCTTCATTCTCTTTCACTACCTCCGTCCGCATAAAGGTCTTATGTATCTGCGTGTCGAGGTCCTCGCGGTCGGTAACGATGAGAAACGTGAAATTGCCCGTCAGCTTGCGGCGCACCTTCCTCACGAACATCACCATCGAATAGCTCTTGCCCGAGCCTTGCGTGTGCCAGAACACGCCGAGCTTGCCATTCAATTCCTCTCTGCGCTCCACGCTCTTCATCAGGTTGTTCACGCCGAGATACTGGTGGTTCTTGGCAATGATCTTGATGCGTTTGTTGTCGAAGAAGATGAAGTTTTCGATATAGTCCAAGAGCCGTTCCTTGCGGAAGAGTCCGTCGATGAGGTTGGTGATGCTCAGTCCGTGGCAGGCTATCTTCTCGCGGTCGACAGCCGCCTTCTCGTCGTCCACGCGCAGCCACTCGAAGAAATACTCGTAGCCGCTGTTCCACGCGCCTATCTTGGTCAGCAAGCCGTTGCTCAAGACGCAGATCTGGTTCATCGCAAAGATATTCGGGATGTCCTTGCGGTATGAGAGCAGGTTTTTGTTGTACGACTCCTCCACCTTGACGGTCGAGTTTTTCAGCTCGATGAACACCACCGGCAGCCCATTGACGAAGAGCAACACATCAGGGCGGCGATAACGATAATGCCCCTTTATCCACATCTGGTTGACGCAGTGGAAATCGTTACGCTCGGGGTGGTCGAAGTCGAATAGGCGCACGAAGTCGAAGTCTTCACGGTGCTTGTTGCGGGTATTCACCTTGATGCCGTTGCGCATCTGCTGGTAGAACATGTAGTTGGTATCTGCCATGTCGGTGCCGGTATAGTCCTTGCGGAAATCGCGCACGATGCTCTCTATCTGCTCTCGGTCTATCTGCGGGTTCAGACGTATCAACGCCGCGCGCAGCACCTCGGGCAGGATACACTCCGACGGGGTGGCACGGCCCGTTGTCGACACCTCGTCTTGAG
>CAVIFD010000172.1:0-4287 GCA_963641545.1 bacterium
CTTCTTCTGGTACAAGCCCGAGTTTCGCCGCCAAATCACAAATGCGCTGATGAGAATTGGCAGAAAAGACCTCCTCGCGAAGCTCTTCGGACGGTGAGACAGTCAAGAAACTCGTGGCGACAGCTTGCGGCGCGCGGGAGCAGGATGACAATCAGCGGGGCTTCTCAGCCCTCAGAAGACTTGTCCTTTTCGCCATTTGCTTTTTCCTGCGCTTCAAGGATTTCTTCCGAGCGCGATACCCACGCGCGTTTGCCGAAGATACGCTCCACATCTTCCGAGTAAATCACTTCACGTTCGAGCAACACCTGCGCCAGGCGGTTGTGACCTTCGGCATGCTCTGACAGGATCTTCTTGGCACGCTCGTACTGTTCGTTGATAATCTTCTGCACCTCCCGGTCGATTGTGCGCGAGGTCTCTTCGCTGTACGGCTTCGTGAAGCCCCAGTCCTGACCAGTCGAGTCGTAGTAGTTCAGGTTCGGCAGCTTATCACTCATACCGAAGTAAACGACCATGGCATACGCCTGCTTGGTTACGCGCTCAAGGTCGTTGGATGCCCCCGTCGAGATTTTGCCAAGAAACAACTCCTCGGCAGCCCTGCCGCCCAACGTCGCACACATCTCGTCGAGCAACTGTTCGCGAGTGGTTATCTGCCTTTCCTCCGGCAGATACCAGGCAGCGCCCAAGGCTTTGCCGCGCGGCACGATGGTAACCTTCACCAGCGGGTTGGCATGCTCGAGCAGCCAGCTCAGTGTGGCATGACCGGCTTCGTGATTGGCAATGCTGTTACGCTCGTCGGCTGTCGTAATCTTGGTGCGTTTCTCCAAGCCCCCGACGATGCGATCCACGGCATTCATAAAGTCTTCTTTCTGTACTGCCTTCTTCCCGCTGCGGGCAGCAATCAGTGCAGCCTCGTTGCAGACGTTGGCAATATCGGCACCCGAGAAGCCCGGCGTCTGACGCGCAAGAAACTCGGTGTCGACACTCTCGTCTGTCTTGATCGGGCGCAGATGCACACCGAATATCTCTTTTCTTTCGTTGAGGTCAGGCAGCTCCACATGTATCTGGCGGTCGAAACGCCCTGCACGCAGCAATGCCTTGTCGAGAATATCTGCACGGTTGGTTGCTGCCAGGATAATGACTCCGCTGTTCGAGCCGAAGCCGTCCATTTCCGTCAGCAGCTGGTTGAGCGTGTTCTCACGCTCGTCGTTGCTGGTCATGTTCACGTTCTTGCCACGCGCACGACCGACAGCATCGATCTCGTCGATAAACACAATACACGGTGCCTTCTCTTTTGCCTGCCGGAACAGATCGCGCACACGGGATGCACCCACGCCGACAAACATCTCCACGAAGTCGGAGCCCGAAAGAGAGAAGAACGGAACGTCAGCCTCACCGGCGACAGCTTTTGCCAGCAATGTCTTACCCGTACCCGGAGGACCTACCAGCAATGCGCCCTTGGGTATCTTACCTCCCAGCTCGGTGTATTTCCCGGGGTTCTTGAGGAAGGAGACAATCTCTTCCACCTCCTGCTTTGCCTCAGCCAGTCCGGCAACGTCCTTAAACGTCACCTTCTGCTCGTTCTCCTTGTCAAACAGCTTAGCCTTCGCCCTGCCGACACTAAACATGCCGCCGGGACCGCCACCCGGACCGCCCGACATCCTCTTCATCAGGACAACCCATACCGCTATAATCAAGATGATGGGTCCGAAAGAGACCAGGAAGTTCCACATCGTATCGTTCCCCTCTTCGAAGCGCACCTGCGTGTCGATATGATTGTCTGCCACCGCCTTCTCATAGAAGTCTGAAAACTTGTCGGCTGACGGTATCGTCACGAAAACACTCGGGTTTACCCCCTGCGCAGAGCTGTCGCCCTTAAACACCAACCCTTTCTTCTCGCTCTTGACGGTGGCTTCAGCGATATTCTTCTTGTTGTAGACCGTTATCTTGTCGAACACATTCTCCGTCGTCAGTCTTTGAAACTCGCTCCACCCAAGCTCCTTTGTCGCCGAAGAATCGTTGGTCAGATACAGCGCGAAAAGCATCGCGAATATCAGTCCGTACATCCAATACAGGTTAAACCGAAATGTCTTGGGCTTGTTGTTCTTCGGCATCTTGTCAAACATGTCGTTCTTGTTCTCCATACTCTCTGAATTCAATAATGTTAATCTCGGCTTAGTCTATGTTCGGCACTTCGGTGACTTTCGCGTCCGACCAAAGCGTCTCCAAACTATAAAACTCACGTTGCGCCGGCAGGAATATATGAACAAGAACCGTACCGTAATCCATCCCAATCCACTCCGCTCTCTGAGCACCGTCGACAGACAAAGGCTTCTCGCCGGCTTCCCTTCTGGCAAAGTCCCACACCGAGTCGCTCAGCGCTGCCACCTGAGTGGGAGTGTTGCCCTCGCATACAACCATATATTCACAGATTGCTCCGGATATCCGGGTTAAGTCTATTGTCACAATATTTTTACCCTTTTTCTCCTGCAGACCTTCCACAATCGTCTGCACCAATTCTTTTGTTTGATCCATCTAATCCTTAATGAGTAATTTCGGGAAGGCAAAAGTACTTCTTAATTCATTACCCAAAGTCATTCCTCTGACATAATATATGTATAAGCCCTGCCACCACGACAACGACAGAAACGAAAGATTCACCTTCCTGAATTTTTCCGCCAAACACTTGTCGGTATAAAAATAGTCTGTATATTTGCGCCCGTATTCGAGCGGGGTGTCGCTTGGTACGGCAGTTGGGACTGTTCAATGGTGTAATGGTAGCACAACAGATTCTGGTCCTGTTTGTCCAGGTTCGAATCCTGGTTGAACAACCAAAGGGGTTTGAGATTCATTTCTCGAACCTTTTTTTGTATGTTCCCTTTCGGATGTGACAAAAAAACAGGCAGCTGTCTGTGCGTTACAGACAACTGCCTAAATCATGCATTACGTACTATGTGTCCTCTCGGATTAGTTTTGTTCTTTCAGTATTACATCGTGTGCGCCACCTTCTACGATGCTAGTTGATGACACCAATGTGATTTTTGCGTTTTGTTGCAACTCCGGGATAGTAGTAGCGCCACAGCTACACATGGTAGCCTTAATCTTGCCGAGTGTAAGATTCAAGTTGTCTTTCATCTTACCGGCATAGGGGACGTAGCTGTCCACCCCCTCTTCAAACTTGAGCGAAGCAGTGCCACCCATGTCATAACGTTGCCAATTCTGGGCACGGTTGGACCCCTCGCCCCAATATTCTTTTACGAAGTTGTTACCTATTCTCAGTTTCTTCGTAGGTGATTCGTCGAAGCGGGCAAAGTAACGTCCCATCATCAGGAAGTCTGCACCCATTGCCAAGGCGAGCACCATATGATAGTCGTGCACCAATCCGCCGTCGCTGCAGACAGGGATATAAATACCGGTCTTTGCCTTGTATTCGTTGCGTGCTCTTACCACATCTATGAGGGCTGTAGCCTGACCGCGACCGATACCTTTCTGCTCACGAGTGATGCAGATGGAACCACCGCCGATACCAACTTTAACGAAGTCGGCTCCTGCTTCTGCCAAATAGAAGAAGCCTTCTCTGTCAACCACGTTGCCGGCACCAACCTTCACGCTGTCGCCATATTTACCCTTTATCCATTTCAGTGTATCGGACTGCCATTCGGAATAGCCGTCTGAGGAGTCGATGCACAGAACATCCACGCCTGCTTCAACCAAAGCCGGCACGCGCTCTGTGTAGTCGCGTGTGTTGATACCTGCACCAACAAGCAACTTCTTGTCTGCCCCCGACAACTCGTTGGGGTTCTCGCGGTGGCTGTCGTAGTCCTTGCGGAATACGAAATAAGCCAAGTGCTGGTCCTTATCGATGATAGGGAGGGTATTGAGTTTGTGGTCCCAAATGATTTGATTGGCTTCCTTGAGTGTGATACCAACCTCGCCAACGATTAGTTTGCAGAATGGTGTCATGAAATCCTTTATCTTTTTCTGCGGGTCGTCTTTCTCTATGCGATAGTCGCGGCTGGTAACAAGCCCGAGCAGTTTGCCGTTTGGCGTTCCATCGTCGGTGATACCTATTGTGGAATGTTCTGTTTGGTTCACCAAGTTGATTACGTCTGTCAGAGTATTCTCCGGCGTAAGGTTCGAATCACTGGTAACAAAACCGGCCTTAAACTTCTTCACTTTCCTTACCATCTCTGCCTGGCTGTTGATTGACTGAGAACCGAAGATGAAGGAAAGGCCACCGTTACGTGCAAGCTCGATTGCCAGTTTGGGGCCGGAAACCGACTGCATGAT
>CAVIFD010000173.1:0-4287 GCA_963641545.1 bacterium
TCTCTTTGATCTTAATTTTGTGGAAAAACATGACAAGTAAAATCCGTATAAGACAGTTTTTTTACGAGGGGTGGTGTCAGTATCGAATCAAGAGTTTATTCCCTTGCCGGGTGACATCGAAGCGGGTCAGGGCAAACTTTGACGGACCTTCCGAGGGCGTACCCGAGCCATACGCAATCTCGTACTTTGTTCCGCACTTGGGGCATTTCGCCCATCCCGTATTGTCTGCCTGCACCGTGGTGTTCCTCTCTGCTTCGTGCGGGCAGCAGAGGTCGTAGGCATAATATTGTGTGTTGCCCGATGAGTCGAAGCCGCAAACCACCAGCACACCGGAATATCCGAGTTGCGTGCCGTAGTTCTGACCTGTGGCGGAAGTGAACTCTTTGAAGTTGAGCGCGCCGACCAGGTCCTTATCCTTGAAAGACAGGTCCAGCTCCAAGTATACCCGTGCATACGGGACGTTCGACACGTCCACTTTACCACACGAGGCTGCGAGCAGCACCATCAGACAAAAAAAGAACCTCCCCATACCGTTTGTTCTATGCGTGCGCAAGCAGTGCTGCCTCTGCATCATTTGTTTTAGCAAACGAAAAGCCGTCGACAACCTTTTGCATAAGCGCGGAGATATAGTCGTTGCAAAGATTGCCGATACTCCCTTCATGAGTATGGCGGACCGTTTTGTCGGGAATAAACCTGCCTGCTTCGATCTTCAGCCCGACCTGCTTGTACGCATCACGGAACGGAACGCCATCCAGCACAAGGCGATTTACCTCTTCCACGCTGAACAGCAAGGCATATTTGTCGTCGTCGAGGATATGTTCGTTCACCTCCACTTCACGCATCATGTGCACAGCCATACGCAGACAGTCTTTCAGCTCGTCGAAAGCGGGGAGAAACACTTCCTTGATGATTTGCAGATCGCGGAAATACCCCGACGGCAGGTTGTTGCTTATCAGTGTGATCTGCTGCGGCAAGCCCTGTATCTTGTTGCATTTCGCCCGAGTGAGCTCAAACACATCCGGATTCTTTTTGTGCGGCATGATGCTCGAACCTGTGGTATACCGGTCCGGCAGTTTGATGAACCCGAAGTTCTGGCTGTTGAACATACAGGCATCGAAAGCCATCTTCGAGAGTGTTGCAGCAATACCTGCCATGGCAAAAGCCACTGTCCGCTCCATCTTGCCGCGCCCCATCTGGGCGTAGACAACGTTGTAATCCATGGAGTCGAAGCCTAACAGGTCTGTTGTCATCTGTCGGTTCAGCGGGAAAGAAGATCCATAACCTGCGGCAGAACCCAACGGATTGCGGTTGCATACCTTATAAGCTGCCTGCATCAGCTGCAAATCGTCGACCAGGCTTTCGGCATACGCTCCGAACCATAGCCCGAACGAGGAGGGCATCGCTATCTGCAGGTGTGTGTATCCCGGCATCAACACATCTCGATAGCGGTTGCTTTGGGCTATCAACACATCAAACAACCCGCCTACCAATCCGACCAATTCCTGTATCTCTGCACGAGTGAACAGCTTCAAATCGAGCAACACCTGGTCGTTGCGTGAACGTCCGCTATGTATCTTCTTGCCGATATCACCAAGGCGGCGCGTCAGCATCAGCTCGACCTGCGAATGGACATCTTCCACACCCTCTTCGATCACGAACCCACCGCTATCCGCTACGGCATAAATATTTTTGAGCTCGGCAAGCAAAGCCGTCAGTTCCTCTTTTTTGAGCAGCCCGATACTCTCCAGCATCGTTATATGCGCCATCGAGCCGAGAACGTCGTATTTGGCAAGGTAAAGATCCATCTCGCGGTCTTTGCCTATGGTAAACGATTCAACGTCTTTGTCTACCTGAATGTTCTTTTCCCAAAGTTTCTGAGCCATACCATGAAGTGTTTAATAGGGTAAGGATGCCAACACGGTCGAAATCTTGTCGAGAGCATCCTGCAACGGCTTCGATACCATTGGCTTGATGAACGGGTTCAAGTCTGCACGAACCGTCATGCGCAATCGCGTATCTCCTTCTGCTACCTGCTTCAGCTGAATCCACATAAAAAGCGGCACAGGGGAATTGGTGGTTGTGAATTTTATTGTTTTACAAGGCTCTCTGTCTACAATTTCGAAACATATCTTACCAATAGGGTCGATGGCAAAACTGCACGAGTCGCTATTAAACTCGAGGTTCTTGATCTTGTCCTGAGGAATGCGGTCGCGAATCCGCTCCAAATTGGAAAGGTCTGACAACACGGCATATACGCGATCCCCGTCATGTGGGATTATTTTTATCTCACTAACGAACTCTGTCATCTTCAAAAAAAAGACGTGGTTAAACGTTCGGATTCCAGGCAGCGGGGTCTTTACGCCACTCTTGAAGGATCGATATTTCTGATTCGCTGATATAGTCCGTGCGCACAGCCTCTTCCAACACCGCGTCATAGTTGCTGAGCGTCGTCAGCTGCACTTTCGCTTCCTTGAACGCCTCCACTGCGACGGGGAAGCCGTATGTAAAGATAGCCACCATGCCCACCACATCACATCCGAAGTTGCGCACCGCCCGCACCGCCTTCAGACTACTGCCGCCGGTCGACACCAAATCCTCAACGATAACAACCTTCGACCCCGGCTTCAGCTCTCCCTCTATGAGGTTTTCCAGCCCGTGATCCTTCGGGGTTGAACGGATATATACGAAGGGCAGCCCCAGCAGATCTGCAACCAACGCACCTTGCGCGATTGCTCCCGTAGCCACGCCCGCAATAGCATCGGCGTTTCCGTATTTTTCGCAGATTGTGCGAGCAAGCTCCAGCTTGATAAAGCTGCGAATGGCAGGATAAGAAAGTGTCTTTCTGTTGTCGTTGTAAATCGGAGACTTCCATCCGGAAGCCCAGGTGAACGGATTTGCCGGTTGCAACTTGACGGCTTTGATCTTCAATAGTTTCTCTGCAACTAAACTTTCCAGTGTTTTCATACAATCCTAAATATATTGTTCTTATCGTTTATCGTCTCGCAAAAGTATGTATTCGGAACGATATAGCTTTTATGTAAAGAGGGAAAAAGAGCTTTGGAAAGATGTTTTTGCTGTTCCTGTCAGAGCCTCAAACCTAGGGGACGGGAAAATATTGTCTGCGGCTTTTTTGTTTGATAAAGCCAAATGTTTGTATATTTGCGGGCGATTAAGCGAAGTTGAGGAGGGGGCGGGCAGTCCCCTCCTTTTGTTCGTAACCATAGAAAGCATGATGGAAAGAGACGTTGTAAGACAGTTGGTGGAAGAAAAGTTGGCTTCTACGGAGAATTATTTGGTTGACGTAATGGTCAAGCCGGGTAATGTTGTCGTGATTGAGATAGACAACGATGGCGGCGTATGCATTGACGACTGCGCCGAGCTCAGCCGCTACTTGGAGGAGCATCTCGACCGCGAGGTGGAGGACTTCGAGCTTGAGGTCGGGTCTGCCGGAGTGACGGCTCCTTTCAAGGTGCTTCGACAGTATAAGAAAAACATCGGTCGTGAGGTGGAGATGCTGCTGAAAAGCGGTGTGAAGTTGGTCGGTGTGTTGAAAGATGCCGACGAAAGCGGCGTGGTGATAGCTGTTGAGACGAAGGTGAAACCCGAGGGGGCAAAGCGTAAGGTGATGATTGTTGAAGAGCGGCGTTACACGTTTGAGGAAATAAAATACACAAAATACCTAATAAATTTCAAGTAAGAAAAATATGGCGAAGAAGAAGGAAACAGTCAGTATGATTGATGCCCTTGCGGAGTTCAAGGAGTTGAAAAACATAGACAAGGAGACAATGATCAGCGTGTTGGAAGATTCCTTCCGCAATGTGATTGCCAAAATGTTTGGCACGGACGAGAACTACGATGTGATCATCAACCCTGAGAAAGGCGATTTCGAGATATGGAGAAACCGTATTGTTGTGGCTGATGACGAGCTGGAGGATTTGAACCGTCAGATTACACTTACAGAGGCACGGGGGATTGATGTAGATTGTGAGGTTGGCGAGGAGGTGACCGATGAGGTGCATTTTGCCGAGTTTGGTCGTCGTGCAATCCTGAATCTGCGCCAAACGCTGGCTTCGAAGATACTTGAACTACAGAAAGACAATTTGTACGCCAAGTATAAGGAAGCTGTCGGGTCTGTCATTTCTGCTGAGGTTTATCAGGTGTGGAAAAAGGAAATCTTGTTGCTCGACGATGAGGGAAACGAGTTGTTGCTCCCGAAGTCGGAACAGATTCCGTCAGACTTCTACCGTAAGGGAGAAACGATTCGTGCTGTGGTGCTGAGGGTGGACA
>CAVIFD010000174.1:0-4263 GCA_963641545.1 bacterium
GAAGCACTTCTCCGGCAGCGCGAGAGTTTCTCATAACAAGAGAAGCACTTCTCCGGCAGCGCGAGAGTTTCTCATAACAAGAGAAGCACTTCTCCGATTGCGCGAGAGTTTCGCACGACAAGAGAAGCACTTCTCCGACAGTGCGAAAGTTTCGCATAACAAGAGAAGCACTTCTCCGGTAGCGCGAGAGTTTCGCAGCCCGAGAGAAGTGCTTCTCCAATTTGCCGACGACGGCTTTTGAATGTTTTGCCCCAAAACGGGGCTAAAGGATTTACCCTATGAAAGTCTCCAGGAATTTTGCCTTCGGCGACGGCACGATGGTCACCGTTTCAGTGTCTGCCGCTATCAGGACGGTCTGACCTTGGTGGACATTGATCTCGTTCCCCTTATTATCGCGAATGGAAGCCTTTCCTTCCATACATATATATACGACGAACGAATCGAGGGCGGAAAAGTCGCGCATCATTATCGTGTCGAGGTCGAGCAGGTTGGTTGTAAAATATTTGCAGTCGGCAAGGCGGACGGTGGCATTTGTACGTGCCTTATAGTGCGTGCGATAGTCCGGGAGCATCGCGTAGTCGATGGCATCCTTTGCCAACTCGGTGTGCAGCTCGCGTCCCTTGCCATTGGCATCCTTGCGGTCGTAGTCGTAGATGCGATAGGTGATATTGCTGGTCTGCTGTATCTCTGCGATGAAGCAACCTGCCCCGATGGCATGCACGCGCCCTGCGGGGAGGAAGAAAACGTCGCCGGGCGACACCTCGTAGCGTTGCAGAACGTCCATAATGGTGTTATCACCTACCCGCCGCACATACTCGTCGGCATCTATCTGCCGGGAGAAGCCGGAGAACAGCTTTGCCCCTTTCCGGGCATTTATCACATACCACATCTCCGTTTTCCCGAAGGAATGATGGCGTTTCATTGCCAGCTCGTCGTTGGGGTGCACCTGAATGGAAAGGTCGGCACGCGCGTCGATAAACTTGATGAGAAGGGGGAAGGTTGTGCCAAACTGCTTCATCACCTTCTCGCCCACCAGCTGTTTGCCGTATGTGCGGATAAGTTCGTCGATGGTCTTCCCGTCGAGCTCTCCGCCGTCGACAACGGAATAGTTGCCTTCCACGTGAGAGAGTTCCCAACTTTCGCCGACACCGTCTTCCGTCGGCGTGATGCCCTTGAACGGGCAGATGTCTGAGCCACCCCAGATGATTTTCTTGAGGATCGGCTTAAATGTCATTGGATACAACATATAACTATGATTTTTATCGTGTCTTTTCTTTGTTTCGTCTTAGGACGACTGCGCTGCGCGCGGGGACATACAGCTTCAGCCACTCTTTCCCCTCTTTCCTGTACAGCGGGTCTGCCATGGTGAAATGGTGCACCGAATCGTCGGCAATGCCGAAGCCCCCGAAGCGAACCGCGTCGGTGTTGAGCACTGCCACATATTCCCCGCCCGGGACAAGGAAGCCGTAGTCCGTATAAGAATGCGTAGGGCTGAAGTTGAACACAAAGACAAGATCCTTGCGCATAAAGGCAAGTATCTGATCGCCGTCGTCGTCCCACACCTTGAGAAGCGGCGTGGACTGGAAATCCTTCACACTGCGGAGGAGAGAAATCATCTCGCGGTCGAAATCGCCGAGGAAATGATACTTCAAGTCCATATTGTCCACAAGGCTCCACTGCCGGCGGGCATACTTGTACGACCACCCGTTTCCCTCCCTCGGAAAGTCTATCCATTCGGGATGACCGAACTCGTTTCCCATGAAATTGAGGTATCCGCCGTTGATTGTCGAAGCCGTCACGAGGCGTATCATCTTGTGCAGAGCCATGCCGCGTTCCACCATCATGTTGCGGTCGTCTTTCTGCATGTGCCAATACATATCGGCATCTATCAGGCGGAAGATGATGGTCTTGTCGCCCACCAAAGCCTGGTCGTGGCTTTCCGCATAGCTGATGGTCTTCTCGTCGGCACGGCGGTTGGTCACTTCCCACCAAATGGACGACGGATGCCAGTCCTCGTCTTTCTTTTCCTTAATGGTCTTTATCCAGTAGTCGGGGATGTTCATTGCCATGCGATAGTCGAAGCCGTAGCCTCCGTCTTCAAACTTTGCCGCCAAGCCCGGCATACCGCTCACCTCTTCGGCAATGGTGATGGCGTTCCCTTTCACCTCGTGTATCAGCTTGTTGGCAAGGGTGAGATAGGCTATCGCGTCGCCGTCCTGATGTCCGTTGAAGTAATCGTCGTAGTTGCAGAAAGCCTCGCCAAGCCCGTGGCTGTAATAGAGCATCGACGTGACGCCGTCGAAGCGGAAACCGTCGAAACGGTACTCTTCCAGCCAGAACTTGCAGTTGGAAAGGAGGAAATGCAGCACCTCGTTCTTCCCGTAGTCGAAACAAAGCGAATCCCAAGCCGGATGCTCGCGGCGGGAATCGCCGTGGAAATACTGATTGGGTGTGCCGTCGAAACGTCCGAGCCCTTCCACCTCGTTCTTGACGGCATGGCTGTGCACTATGTCCATTATCACGGCAATGCCCATCCCGTGGGCATCGTCGATGAGATGTTTCAGCTCTTCGGGCGTGCCGAAGCGCGAGGATGCCGCAAAGAAGCTGCTGACATGATAGCCGAACGATCCGTAGTAGGGATGTTCCTGTATTGCCATTATCTGAATGGCGTTGTAGCCCTCGCGGGCAATGCGCGGCAATACGTTGCGGCGAAACTCGTCGTATGAAGCCACTTTCTCTTCGTCCATCGACATGCCTATGTGGCATTCGTAGATGAGAAGCGGAGAAGTGTCGGGCTTGAAACGTTTGTTCCTGAACACGTACGGCGAGGCAGGATGCCACACCTCGGCACTGAATATCTTCGTCTCCCCGTCCTGCACAACGCGGCGTATCCACGCAGGTATGCGCTCGCCGCTTCCGCCTTCCCATTCGACGAGCAGTTTGAAGAGGTCTTTGTGATGCAGCATGTCTTCTTCGAGGATAATCTCCCACACGCCGCCCTCGAGCCGCGTCATGCGGTATCTCTCGTCTTTCGCCCAGCCGTTCATCGTGCCGATGAGGTATATTGCCGTAGCGTTAGGTGCCCATTCGCGAAATACCCATCCTTCTTCTGTCTTGTGCAAGCCGAAATACATATATCCGGAAGCCATCTCCGAAAGAGTCCGCTTGCCGCCCTCGGTAAGGCTCTTTTCCTTGTCCAAGACATACCGGTAGCGTCCTTCTATCGCTTCCTCGTAAGGCGCGAGCCAGGGGTCGTTCTTTATTATGTTCAGTGATTTCATCGTCTGCCTTAGGATTAGTGCGGCGGCAAAGGTAAAGGAAAAACCTTATTGCCATTCCCCTGCTAATTCCTAATTTTGCGCCGAATCCCAAGCATATATGAATAAAGGAACGAAGAATATAACCTTCTACTTTGTGATGATCCTGTTTTTCGGGTCGTTGATGTATTTCGTTGCCAAGGAAGGGGAAAGTCATGAGATCGAGAGCGTCGTCTCGGCAGCATACAGCTCTCCGAAAGATCTTGGCGAAGGATTCTCTTTGTTCCGCGAGTTGATGACGTATCACATCCAGTCGCCCATCGGGATACTCCTGCTTCAGATCATTGCCATCCTGCTTACCTGCCGTCTGTTCGGATGGTTGTTTCAGAAGATCGGACAACCGACGGTCATAGGCGAGATTGTGGCAGGTATAGTGCTGGGTCCGTCGGTGCTGGGGCATTGGCTGCCGGAGGTGTCGGGGTTTCTCTTTCCGCACGAGTCGTTTGCAAACATCACTATCCTCAGTCAGTTCGGGCTTATCCTTTTCATGTTTGCCATCGGCATGGAGCTTGACATCACGGAAGTCCGCAAGAAGCTCAAGGAGACAATCCTGATAAGCCACATGAGCACCATTGCGCCGTTCTTCTGCGGTATGCTCACTGCCTATTTCGTCTACGACACGTATGCCGACAAGGGGACGCCGTTCCTGTCGTTTGCCCTCTTCATCGGCATCGCGATGAGCATAACAGCCTTTCCGGTGCTTGCACGGATAATACAGGAGAAGGGGCTTACGCGGACACATCTCGGGACAATATCGCTTGCCAGCGCAGCAAACGGCGACATCACTGCCTGGTGCCTTTTGGCTGTCGTCGTTGCCATTGCACAGGCGGGCACGATGCTGAGCGCGGTCTACAACATTCTTTTCTCCCTCTTCTATAGCGCCTTCATGTTCTTTGCCGTGCGTCCGTTCCTGAGGATGGTCGGGCATGTGTATCACAACAAGGAG
>CAVIFD010000175.1:0-4259 GCA_963641545.1 bacterium
GAGCTGCCGAGCTCCGTAACCGGATGATCGGCTTCATCTTCCAGTCGTTTAACCTCATCACCTTCAAGAACGCGATGGAGAACGTTGCCCTCCCGTTATATTATCAGGGCGTGAGCCGCAAGAAGAGAAACGCCCTGGCGCTCGAATATCTGGATATGGTCGGTCTGAAGGATTGGGCGGAGCACATGCCGAGCGAGATGTCCGGCGGGCAGAAACAGCGCGTTGCCATTGCCCGCGCCCTCATTGCCAAGCCGCAGGTTATATTGGCAGACGAGCCGACAGGTGCGCTCGACAGCAAGACCACGGTGGAGGTGATGGAGCTGCTGCGCGGCGTGAACAAAGACGGGATGACAATGGTGATCGTCACACACGAGCAGTCTGTTGCCGACGCGACAGACAGGATTGTGCGCGTAAAGGACGGGCTGATAGAGACCGTCGAGAGGGGGAAGGGCTATGTTCGACTTTGACAGTTTCCGCGAGATTTGGAGCACAATCAGGAAGAACAAGCTCCGTACGTTTCTCACCGGCTTTTCCGTGGCATGGGGCATCTTCATGCTGATTGTCATGCTCGGTGCGGGCAACGGGATGAGAAACGGCATAATGAAGAACTTCGACCGTTGGGCGAGCAACCGTGTGGAGACATGGGGACGCTACACAAGCAAACCTTACAAGGGAATGAAGATAAACCGGAGCATCGACTATAAGGACGACGACATGGCTATGCTGAGGCGGCTCAATCCGGAGATCGGTCTGATATCCGGTGACCTTTCCCATAGCGACACGCTTTCATACAAGGAGACATACCACGCCTGTACGCTGGAGGGCGTGCATCCTGCCAAGGCGATAATCGACAAGATAGAGATGACGGCAGGCAACGGACGCTTCATCAACGACGTGGATATACTGCAAAAGAGAAAGGTGATTGTCCTCAGTCCGCGGATGAAGGAAGTTCTCTTCCGTGGAGAAGACCCGCTTGGCAAATACGTGAATGCCGGCAAGGTTGCCTACCGCGTGGTGGGTGTCTATACTGACGAGGACAACAACAACAATGCGCCGGCGTATGTCCCTTTCTCCACTGCGCAGCTGCTGTATTATTCGGGCTACGGAGCGGACGACATCATCTTCACGCTCGAGGGCATCACGACAAGGGATGAATACGAGGCGTTCGAAGCGCGCCTTCGGAATCAGATGGCACGGCGGCACAACTTCGACCCCGAAGACCGGCGGGCAATAGGCGTGTGGAACACCATCGAAGACTTTGATATGTTCAACGGACTGATGAACGGCATAACGCTGTTCATCTGGATTGTCGGCATCGGGACGCTGGCTGCCGGCATCGTGGGGGTGAGCAATATCATGCTTATCACCGTGAGGGAACGGACGCGCGAGTTCGGCATACGCAAGGCAATAGGCGCAACGCCGTTCTCCATACTCAAACTGATAATAGTGGAGTCCGTCCTTATCACTGCCGTGTTTGGCTACATAGGGATGGTTGCCGGTATCGGACTGACGGAGATTGTAAACACCGTGATGGAGAACAGCGGGGCGGGAGGCGATTCCGGCGAGGAGGGGATGAGCATATTCCATAACCCGACGGTGAACCTCGGCATTGCCCTTTCTGCCACGCTGCTGATTGTCGTGGCAGGTGTCGTGGCGGGTTATTTCCCCGCACGCAAGGCTGTGAAGATTACAGCCATCGAAGCAATGAGAAACGAATAAAAGACGAAGGAGAGATATGTTCGATACAGACCGTTGGATGGAGATGTGGGAGACAATCACCCGCAACAAGACAAGAAGCCTCTTGACGGGTTTCGGTGTGTTTTGGGGCATTCTGATGCTTGTCATCCTGCTCGGCGCGGGCACGGGCTTCCGTAACGGCGTGATGAAAAACGTCGACGGCTTTGCCACCAACTCCGCCTTCTTCTTCTCCGAGCGCACCGGCGAAGCATACAAAGGATATAAGAAGGGACGTTACTGGCAGATGCGCAACCGCGACCTGGAGACGATACGCCGGAGGGTGAAGGGGGTGCGCTACCTCTCGCCGATGGCAATGTCGTGGGGCGGGAAGAACAACGTGGTGAGAGGGCAGAAGGCAGGGACATACAATGTGCGCGGTGTCCACTCGGAGTATTTCCGGATAGAAACGCAGCACATCTTGAAGGGACGTTTGCTGAACGAGATAGACGTGAAGGAGAAACGCAAGGTCTGCGTTATCGGGAGCATTGTCAGCGAGGAGATGTTTCCTCAGGGTGAAGAGCCGATAGGCGAATATATCCGCGTGAACGGCATATACTATCAGGTGGTAGGCGTGGTGAAGCCCAAGCCGCGCATACATATCGGCGGGCGCACGGAAGAGAGCGTGATGGTACCCTTCACCACCTTGCAGCAGGTGGAGAACATGGGCGACAAGTTTTGGTTTCTCTGTGCCACGGCAGACGACGGGTACAACTGTGGGATGATGGTGGACGACATTACGGCGGTGCTCAAGACGCAAAACGAGATCTCGCCGACAGACACACAGGCGGTCAGCACCTTCACGATAGCCAAGCAGTTCGAGACCTTCTCGTTGCTTTTCACCGGCATCGACATCCTCGTGTGGCTGGTAGGCATCGGGACGTTGCTGGCAGGGGTCATCGGCGTGAGCAACATCATGATGGTGACCGTGAGGGAGCGCACCCGCGAGATAGGCGTGCGGCGTGCCATAGGGGCAAAGCCGTGGGATATCATCTCGCAGATCATGAGCGAGAGCCTGCTGCTTACCTCCATTGCCGGATTGATGGGGCTCAGCCTCGGTGTGTTCCTGCTCAACATCGTAAGCAATGGCAGGCAGGGGGAAAGCAGCGACACGCTCTTCAGCGATCCGGAGATACATATCGGGGCAGCCGTTGCCGCGACGGTGGTGCTGCTCGTGTGTGGCCTGCTGGCAGGGCTGATACCTGCCTGGCGGGCAATGCAGATCAAGGCAATAGATGCCATAAGGGAAGAATAACAATTAAAACGTATATAACACATGAAGAATCGTATTGTAAAGAAAGTCCTCAGAACGGTCTTTTTGACGTTGGTGGGAGCTGCCGTTGTCGGCACGTTCTATTTCTTGTGGAAGAAATCGCGGCCCGCCGTTACGGTGTACGAGCTGGTTGCGCCGGTGCGCGACTCGGTGGAGACAAAGACCGTGGCAACGGGAAAGGTGGAGCCTCGCGACGAAGTACTCATCAAACCCCAAATGTCGGGCATCATCTCCGAGCTGCTGAAGGAAGCGGGGCAGATGGTGAAGGAGGGCGAGATCATAGCACGCATAAAGGTGATCCCCGAGATGGTGCAGCTCAACAGTGCAGAGTCGCGCGTGAGGGTGGCAAAGATCAACCTCGAGCAGATCACCGCAGCATATAAGCGCAACGAGGAGCTGCACCGGCAGGGGGTGATTGCCAAGGAAGAATACGAGACCTCGCTCTCGGACTACCGTAAGGCGCAGGAAGAAGCAGAGAACGCACAAGACGCGCTCGACATCATTCGCGAAGGCATCTCGCGCCGCTCCGAAGCCTCCAGCACAACGCAGGTGCGCTCCACCATTACAGGCATGATACTCGACGTGCCCGTCAAGGTGGGTAACTCCGTGATACAGTCGAACACCTTCAACGACGGGACGACGATTGCCTCCGTTGCCGACATGAACAATATGATCTTCCGCGGGAATGTGGACGAGACGGAGGTAGGGCGCATCCGCGAGGGCATGCCCATAAAGCTGATGGTGGGTGCTCTCGGCGGACGCACGTTCGACGCAGTGCTCGAGTATGTCTCGCCGAAGGGGACGGAAGAGAACGGTGCCGTGATGTTCGAGATAAAGGCTGCCGTCAGCATGCCGGAAGATGCCTTTATCCGCGCGGGGTACAGTGCCAACGCGGAGATAGTGCTCAAGCGTGCGGACAATGTGCTGACCATCCCCGAGAGCTGCGTGGAGTTTAGCGGCGACTCTGCCTTCGTGCAGGTCGTGACCCGCGAGAAGCCCACGCAGGAGTTTGATCGGCGGCTTGTGACTGTCGGGCTTTCCGACGGGATAAAGATTGAAGTAAAAGACGGACTGACGGAGAACGACAAGGTGCGCGGCGGCGCGATTGTTCCGGACAAGAAGTAAATCCCATAAAACAAAGAACGCAATGAAACATATCATATCATCCGCAGCACTCCTTGCATCGCTGATTTTCATCCCGCGTGCGGAGGCTCAGGAGAAGGCAGGGCAGTGGTCGCTCGAGGAATGTATC
>CAVIFD010000176.1:0-4251 GCA_963641545.1 bacterium
GATGAAGTCAGGAAATGCAAGACCGAAGAAAAATTTGCACAGTATTATAAGAGCGTTTAGCCTTGCCCACAAACAGAAACAATAACGCTGTGGAAAAGCAAATATCATCAAAGAGCATCGGTTTCCTTCCGGTGACGGTTAAGCAAAAAGAAAAGAGGGTGAGAAGTTGCGTGGCAGAGGCATGTGCGTCTGTTGGGGCGGCTGTCGTCTCGTCGGCCTAAAGCAACAATCCTGACAAAAATCAAAACTTTAACAAAGAAGCAAAACCTTACCGTGAAAAATGACCTTGACTATGGCAGGGGGTATTTGATATCCGGGCTTAGGCGTTGATGGATGTACCCTTGCGGGTTCTTGGAGGGGAGCTGTGTCGTGGAATACCAACGCGACGCGGCTCCCCGATTTTGTTTGATCATATCACAATCCGACAGACGATTGTCTTATCAGAAGCGCGGGGGAGGTCCGCCGAAGCCCCTGCCGCCAGGTCCGGGACCTCTGCCCGGTCCGCGCATATCATTTGCAGAGGCTCCGCCCTTGAAGATGCTGAAGCGGTAGATGAAATGCACCATGAAGTAGCTGCTCAGCGTGTTGTATTCCGAGAACTGGGTGTAGTTGGCAGTCACGCTCTGCGAGATGTTGCTGCGCTGTTGCAGTATGTCGTATATCTTGAAGCGCAGCGTTGCCTGGTTGCCTTTGAGGAAAGACTTGGAGGCAGACGCGTTCCACAGCACTTCTTTCTGCTGGTATCCGGTGGCATAACCGGAGTTGCTCGACCATGTGATGTCGCTCTCGATCTTGAAATCGAGCGGGAGGTAGATGGCTGTCGTCCCGCCAACGCCGTAGTTGAACGTGTTCTTGTCGTTCTGCCCCTGCAGCGAGTTGTTCGTTGTCCTGTAGCGTATGTTTCCGTTTATCCCGAGGTCGAGATAGTCCGAGCGGAAGTCGATGCCGCCGCGCTCCATGAGGGTGAGGTCTTTGTTCGTGTTCTTCTCGTCGTTGATGAAGCCGTTGGTGTTGGCAAACGAAGCCATCGACATGGAGTTGACGGAAAACTTCTTGTTCTTGAGTGGCGTGTTGAATATGACGCGCAGGTTGGCGTTGTAGTTGCCGTTCACATTCTCGTAGGTCGTCATCTTCTTACCCGTCTCGCCCACGTAGACCGCCTTGGTGACGATGTCGTTCACCACATAGTTGGCAAACAGCATTGCCATGAACGCCGTCTGCTGCTCGGGGATGAACTTATGATAGTGTGCAAAGAGGTTGTTGGAGTATGTCGGCTTCAGGTCGGGGTTACCGGTGACGGTGTTCAGCGGGTCGGACACGTCGGCAACGGGCTGTAGCTGCGTCATGCTCGGCTGGCTGGTGCGCCCGCGGTAGTTGATGCGCAGGTTGGTGCGTTTGTCGAAGCGGTAGTTGAAGCGGATCATAGGCGAGAGGTTGAGCACGTTGCGCGTCAGCTTCGAGAGTGTCGTGTCGCCGACGAAGTTCTCGCTCACGCTGTGCGAAGGCTCGAGGTTCATGCCGACGGTATAGTCGTATTTCTCGCGCACAGCCTTAAACGCAAGGCTGGCACGCTGGTTGACGAAGTTGTTGCGATAGCTTTTGCTGTATGCCGTATCCAACACGTTATACACTTCGCTATCCTCTTCCCGCGTGTACGAGTTCTTCAGCGACTCCTGCTTGTTCTGACTGATGCTGTATGTCGCCTGGATGAAGTTGTTGTGACCTATCGGCTCCACCCACGACAGATGAATGCGGTAGTTGAAGCCTTTGTTGTCGTAGCGGAACTGCTGGTCGATAAGCTCGTTCTGCCCTCCTTCGAGGAGATACTCCGTGTTGGAGTAGTTCAGCCCTTTGTTGTACGAGTCGCTGACCCCGCCGTTGATCGAGCCGCTAAGGACGCGCCCCTCGCTGTTCAGCTTACGGCTGAACTCCAGTCGGGCATTGACCTTATAGCCTTCTCCGTCGGAAAGGTAATCCGACTCGCCGAGGTTGACGGTGTCGCCGCGGTTGGTAAGCGTGTTGAACGTCCCTGCCTCGCGGTTATGATTGTTGCTATAGCTGAAGTTAGGCTGGAAGATGATCTGCGTAAGTGTGTCGGGCTTCCATTCCATGCGTATGTCGGCTGCCACGTTGTCGTTTTTCGTACGGTTGCTGTTGTGTTCGTTGTAGATCGTCGAGCTGTCGCCGGGCAGGATATTCGTGCGGGTGGTGTTGCTCTCCGCCTCATTGTCGGAATGGAAATAGCGCACGTTGCCTCCAAGTGTCAGTGTCTTGCTGAACTCTTTGCTGAAGTTCAGTCCGATGTTGCCCGACGTGGTGATGCCGTTGCCGGCACCCATCGTACGTCCGCCCCGTCGCCCTCCCATGCCGGAGAACATATTGGAGGCAAGGTCCGAGAAGCCCATGTTGTTCGTGTTGTTCAGTCCGCCCATGAGAGTGAACTGGTCGTTGCCGATAAAGCGGTTGACCATAAAGTTGCCCTCATACCTGTTGTCGCTGCCATAGCCGGCATAGGCGTTGCCGAACCATCCGCGTTTCATGCCGGGCTTCACGGTAAGGTTGATGACGGTCTCTTCCTCCCCGTCGTCGAAGCCCGTCATACGCGCCATGTCGCTCAGGCGGTCGAGCACCTGCACCTTGTCGACCATCTTCGAGGGCAGGTTCTTCGATGCCACCTTCGGGTCGTCGGAGAAGAACTCCTTGCCGTCGATCAGCACCTTCTTTATCTCTTTCCCGTTGACGGTGATCTTGCCGTCGCTGTCCACCTCCACGCCGGGCATCTTCTTCAGCAGGTCTTCCAGCACTGCCCCCTCGGTGGTCTTGAACGAGTCGGCATTATACTCCACCGTATCGTTGCGCATCGACACTTCGGGAGCCTTGCCGATGACAACGGCTTCGCCCAACTCGATGGCTCCGTCGCTAAGCTCCAGCTTCCCCAGCTTGACGGGGTTTGCCTTCCCTGTAACGCGCAGAGGCTGATACAACGGTTCGAAGCCGACAAAGCTGACGTGCAGCAAGTAGTTGCCCGCCTTGATACCTTTCAGCGTGAAGCCTCCGCCCTGAGAGCTTGCCACACCGCCGACCATCGTGCTGTCTTTCACACTGAGGAGGCGCACCGTTGCCTGCTCGATAGGCTCGCCGTTTGCTTTTTCCACCACCGTGCCCGTGATGTCGACACCGCCGCCCCGCTGCTGAGCCACGACCGTCGGCGCGATAAGGACAAGAAATAAGAATAAGAGATATTTCCCCGTTTTCATAACTGATAAAAATGTCTGTACGTAATCACTGTATGACCGGAAAGGGATCTTTTCGGCATGCGGGGAGATAGACACCATGCATATTGTTAAGTTTAAGAGGGGCTCGTGTGATTTCGATTTATTAACCAAGCCTGCCTGCCACGGACCTTTATTTTATAGCTTTGCGCCCTGTAAATGCTCAAGTGATGAAGAAGATACGGAAACGGATACTGAGATATGTCTCTTTGACGACGCTCTGCCTCGGTGTTACACTAAGCATGCAGGCACAGTTCCTCGACTATGGCACCGACCCTGCGCATTTTCGTTGGCGCATCGCCCGCCTCCCGCACTACAATCTGATATATCCTGTGGGCACCGACTCGATGGCATGCCGGTATGCCACATACTTGGAGAATGTCTATCCGCACATGCAGAAGACGATGGGCACGGGTATGCAGACGCGGTTTCCCGTGGTGCTTCATTCGGCGAATATGCAGTCCAACGGACTTGTGTCGTGGGCACCGCGCCGGATGGAGCTGATAACGACACCATCGTTCGACCAGGACGGCGTCGGTTGGGACCGTCACCTGGTGCTGCACGAGTCGCGCCACACCGTCCAAACGAGCAAGGTGATGCGCGGATGGACAAAGGCTCTCTACTACGTTATCGGCGAGCAGGCGCAGGGCGTCGCCGCCCTCTTCCTCCCGCGCTGGTTCCTCGAGGGCGATGCCGTCGGGACGGAGACGGCAATGTCAGGTGGCGGGCGAGGCAGACTGCCTGAGTTCGGCATGACATACCGCGCACAGCTCCTTGAGGGAGGGAAGAACTACTCACTCGACAAATGGTATATGGGTTCGTATCGCGATTATACGGGCAACTACTACGCCTTGGGCTACTATCTCACCTCTTTCGCCCGCCACCGCTACGGGGCAGACATCTGGGACAAGACCACCACCCGCTATGTGTGCCGTTTTTGGGCTGTCCCTATGTTCGGCAATGCCCTCAAGCATTATGC
>CAVIFD010000177.1:0-4229 GCA_963641545.1 bacterium
CATATATATAGTGCGTCATGCCCATTCGCTAAGCTCAAGCCAGCGCATGGTCTTTTCGTCTATCTCAGCCATGACCTCGGCAATGCGGCGCGATTTCTCCATCAGCTCGTCGCTACCGAGCGTGCCGCTGCTCATTGCCGCCTCCAATGCCGCCTTCTCGGCTTCGAGCCGAGGTATCTCTTCGTCCAAGGCTTCAAACTCTTTCCTCTCCTTGAAGGTGAGCTTCTTCTTCGGGGTGTCTGCGCGGCGGCTTGCTTTCTCGTCTGCGGCAGGTGTCTTTGAGCGTTCCGCCGCCTCGGCTTCTTTCCTTTGCTGCTCTTCCGCCTCCTTCCATTCGCGGTAGAGAGAGTAGTTGCCCGGGAAATCCTTGATACGTGCATTGCCGCGGAACACGAGGAGATGGTCCACCACCTTATCCATAAAGAACCTGTCGTGAGAGACAACGATCACGCATCCCTTGAAGCTCCGCAGATACTCTTCGAGGACGTTCAGCGTCACGATGTCCAAGTCGTTGGTAGGCTCGTCGAGCACCAGGAAGTTGGGGCTGCGCATAAGGACGGTGCAGAGATACAGGCGGCGTTTCTCGCCTCCGCTCAGCTTGTGGACGTAGCTGTGCTGCTTCTCGGGGGTGAACAGGAAATAGTTCAGAAACTGCGCGACGCCCATCTTCCGCCCGTCGCCGAGGTCTACATACTCGGCAATATTCTGCACAACGTCGATGACCTTCATCCCTTCGTTGAACCGCAGTCCGTCCTGGCTGTAATAGCCGAAGCGGACTGTCTCGCCTATGTCGAAGCTGCCGCTGTCGGGCTTCACCTCGCCCATCAGCATCTTTATGAACGTGGACTTGCCCGTCCCGTTGCTGCCCACGATGCCCATCTTCTCGTAGCGGGCAAAGACGTAGTTGAAATCCTCTGTGATCCGGATGTTGCCGAAGCTCTTCGTGACGTGCTTTGCCTCGAAGATCTTCGAGCCGATGTACGTGGCTTTGACATCGAGGTTGACACCTCCGGCTTCGCGTCTCTGCTTTGCCTTCTTCTCCAGTTCGTAGAAGGCGTCGATGCGATACTTGGCTTTCGTGCCGCGTGCCTGCGGCTGCCGGCGCATCCAGTCCAGCTCTTTTCTGAGGAGGTTGCGCGAGCGTTCCACCTCTGCGTTCTGTGCATCGATACGTTCGCCGCGCTTTTCGAGGTAATAGCTGTAGTTCCCTTTGTAGTGGAAGAGCTGCCTGTGGTCTATCTCCATTATCTCACTGCACACGCGGTCGAGGAAATAGCGGTCGTGCGTCACAAGCAGGATACTTATGTTTGCGCGGCTGAGATACCCTTCGAGCCATTCCGTCATCTCGAGGTCGAGATGGTTGGTGGGTTCGTCGAGGATGATAAGCTCCGGATCGGTAATCAACACGTTGGCAAGAGCCACGCGTTTGAGCTGTCCGCCCGAGAGCTGCTCCACCTTTTGGCCCAGGTCCGTAATCTTCAGCTGCGAGAGGATCTGCTTGGCGCGCTGCTCGTAGTCCCATGCTTTCATGCTGTCCATGCGCGAGAGAAGGTCTTCGAGGTGCCGGTGGTTGCCGTCCGCCATTGCCTTTTCGTATTCGGCAATGAGGCGCACCGTCTCGCTCTGCGAATGGAAGCATGCCTGAAGCACCGTGAGTCCTTCGGGGTAGGAGGGTGTCTGCTCGAGATAACCCACGCGCAGACCGCTGCGAAACACAACAGATCCGCTGTCGTAGTCTTCACGTCCGGCGATGATGTTAAGAAGCGTCGTCTTGCCCGCGCCGTTTCTTGCGATAAGCCCCACCTTCTGCCCTTGGGCGATGCCGAACGTTATGTCTTCGAAAAGGACCAAGTCGCCGAAGCTCTTCGTCAGGTCCTCTATCTGTAAGTAACTTGTCATATTCTTTTTCTGTTATAAGGAGTCGCCGATGGAATACCGCAGCTGGTCCAACATGAGTGGGATCTCACCTTCTTCTATGCCTGCGGCAATGAGGTCGGGGATGTCGCGGCAGAACTCTTCGCGGAACTTATGGAAATCGCCGTCCGACATCTCCACTGCCTTGCGGTAAAACCCCGTCGCGCCCTTTATGTTTTGCAATGCCCACTCCGTATGACCTGCGTTCAAGAGGTCTTGCGCATTGGGCTTGGAGGATAGTATCTTTTTGTAGTAGCCGCGTGACTGGTCGTATTTGCCGGTAAGGAACGAGCACCATGCGATGGGTCGCCACACCTTCGGGCTGCCGTCCATGTAGTCCGCCTTGTAGAAACATTTCAACGCCTCGTCGTATTCGCGCATCTCGAGGAAGCAATGCCCGATGGCAATGGTGACGGAGAGGTCGTCGGGGCTGAGCTGTTCGCACCGGCGGTAATACTTCAGTGCCTCCTCCGGCTCTTTCATCGCGCGGTAGCAGCCCGCAATCCGGCGCATCACCCATTTGCTCTTCGGGTTGAGAAGGTCGGCATGCAGATATGCTTCCAAAGCTCCTTTCACGTCGCCGCCCATCTCCTTGCAGTAGCCTATCTTCTGCAGGAGCACGTCGTCATCTTTGCAGCCTGTCTCCGCAAGACGGAGGAAGACGGTCAGCGCGTCGCCGAAATGGTTTTTGCGCAGATAGTATTCCGCAATGCTGCGCAGGCTCTCCTCGTCGGAGAAATACGGGCGGAGGATACTCAGGTTGTGGAAGTCGAGAGGCAGGGCGAACACATCATTAAAGTCGAGATGCCTCGGATAGAGCTTGAAGAAGCGGTACAGGTCGCGTATGTACATCCCTGCGACGGCTTCCTCTCGGTCTACTCTTCCGAGCACGTCTTTTATGTCCTGCTCTTTTATCCCTGCCGTTCGGCTCGTGAGCTGCTCTGCTATCACACGTCGGTTCTCTTCCGGCAGAGACAACAGGCAGAAGCAAAGGGAGTATTTGTCGGAGTTGCAGAAGAGAGGCGATGTCTCCATCTCTGCGGGTAGCTGCATATCGTCGCAGCCAAACGACGAATGCTGCGGCGTGAAGGGAAGGAACCAGTTACCCGTCTCGCGGAAGAACGGGAAGCTCTTCAGGTGGACGAACGTGGAGTGCATCACGTCGGCACCCTCCTGTTGCATCTCGCCGAACTCTTCCATCAACTTTCCGAGCGCAGGGTCTTCGAACAGGCGTTCCCACTCGGGGTTCATGTCCGCTGCGGTAAGCTCCACCGCTATGTCGCTCATCATGATCTTGTTTCTTATGTCGGTGTTCAGCTTCATCATCTCGGGGAGAAACTCCGTCTGCAGCCTGTGCGTTATCTTCTCCGTTTCGCGGGCAAGGATGAAACGCAGCGTGATGGTCCGCAGCATGCGGGTGAAGCCCGGCTTTTCGGCGAGGGCATCCAGCCTGTCGGTTATCTGCGGATAGAGTGCCGTGCGCCGGCGGTAGACATACAGTGTGAGCAGGATGGCAATGACGGCACGTATCCTCACTTCTTCGTTCTCCATCTCGGCAGCGTCGAACAGCAGCGTGAGCTTCTCCGTGTCGAAAGTCTCCTGTAGTCCGAGCATCAGCGCAGACACAACTTGGCAGCCCGCGGCAAACGGCAGCTCTTTATCAAAGAGTATATCCCGTATCTCCGAACTCTCTTCCGAGGTGAGAAGACCTGACACCCACACGCGGTTGAACAACATCGCGAGCGCAGCGTCGTAGTCTGCCGTCCGCCCTGCCACGACACAGTCGCTTATCCGAAGATGCAGCTCGCGGAATGTTGTCTGCCACCCGACGGACAGGCTTCTCCGCATACTGTAGAAGGTGAGCGGCGACTCTGCGGCAAGCACCCTGTGGCGTATGCTGTCGGCAAGGGCGTATGCCGATGTCCACACCCTGCGGTATATCTGCTCCTGCATGGGGTCTTTGATGCCCTCACCCCGATAGCGCAACATATACCTGTATGTATCCTGCAATTCCTGCAGCGTGTCCGAAAACGCCGGCTCGCGGCTTCCCGCGATGAGCGACTGCATGGCGTCGAACGCGTCTTTCAGCTCTCCGCAGTCCAGCGAACCGATAATCCTGTTGTAAGCCTTCTCTTTTTCCTGTAATGTCATAAGTCTGCGACGAAAAACCCGCCAAAAGTAGAGCTTTTAGGCTGATTTTGTGCCGCAGCAGATGAAAACAGGGAGCGGAACAGCCTCCGCGAACGTGCAGGAGCTTCGCACCGGGGTGGTTCTCGTCTTCTGCAAAGTGTTTAAGCTCCGCACCGGGGTGGTTC
>CAVIFD010000178.1:0-4205 GCA_963641545.1 bacterium
GTTGCAATGACACCTCCAAGACCATTTTGGTGTCTTTGTAGAGTTGCAATGACACTTCCAAGTGCATTTTGGTGTCTTTGCAGAGTTGCAATGACACCTCCAAGACCATTTTGGTGTCTTTGCAGAGTTGCAATGAGACTAAAAAGTCCATTTCCGACATAGCGATTGGTTGCGCCGGCTTTATTATGACGGCGGGGGGAAGGTAGCGGTGGCGATTTCTTGTGCGGCGGCAGTGACCGGAGCCATGGAAAAAGAAAAAGCAGCTGCCCCATGTACGGGGTAACTGCTTTTGCGGGTGGTCCCACTTGGGCTTGAACCAAGGACTCCCTGATTATGAGTCAGGTGCTCTGACCAACTGAGCTATGGGACCGGTGCCTCGGAGCGGAGTGCTCTCAAAACGGCTGCAATAGTACGGCTTTTAATCGGTTCCGGCAAACATTACTGCGGAAAACTTACTTTCCCTCGGCTGTCTCGCCGCCGAACTCCATGAGGTAAGCCTTGATGAACTCGTCTATCTTGCCATCCATCACGCCGTTCACGTCGGATGTCTGGTAGTTTGTGCGATGGTCTTTCACGCGGCGGTCGTCGAACACGTAGCTTCTGATCTGCGAGCCCCACTCGATTTTCTTCTTCCCTGCCTCAATCTTTGCCTGCTCAGCCATACGGTGTTTCAGCTCCTTGTCGTAGAGGATGGAGCGCAGCTGGCGCATGGCGTTGTCGCGGTTCTTGGGCTGGTCGCGCGTCTCGGTGTTCTCGATAAGTATCTCTTCCTCCTCGCCGGTGTAAGGGTCTTTGAACTGATACCTCAGTCGCACGCCGGACTCCACCTTGTTCACGTTCTGTCCGCCGGCACCACCCGAGCGGAACGTGTCCCACGAGATGGCTGCGGGGTCAACCTTCACCTCGATGGTGTCGTCGACAAGCGGCGTGACAAACACCGAGGCAAACGAGGTCATGCGTTTGCCCTGCGCGTTATATGGCGAGACGCGCACTAAGCGGTGCACACCGTTTTCGCTCTTCAGATAGCCAAAGGCATAATCACCTTCGATATTGATGGTGGCAGTCTTGATGCCTGCTTCGTCGCCCTCCTGCAGGTTGGCAATGGACACCTTGTAGCCATGAGCCTCGGCGTAGCGCAGATACATACGCATAAGCATGGACGCCCAGTCCTGGCTCTCGGTGCCTCCCGCGCCGGAGTTGATCTTGAGCACGCAGCTCATCTGGTCGGCCTCGTCGCGCAGCATATTGCGGAACTCAAGGTCTTCGACCAGCTTCAGTGCCTTGGCATAAGCTGCGTCGACTTCCTCTTCCGTCGTGACCTCTTCCTTCATGTATTCATACGACAGCTGCAGCTCCTCGACGGCGGCATGCACCTCGTCGTACAGCTCTATCCATTTCTTCAGCTCCCGTACCTTCTTCATCTGGGCTTCCGCACGTTTGGCGTCTTCCCAAAAGCCGGGGTCTTGCGTGCGTAGTTCTTCTTCTTCCAATCGGATGGTCTTGCCATCTATGTCAAAGATACCCCCTCAGCGCCACGTCGCGCTCCAACACGTTCTGTAGTTGGTCTGATGTTATCATATATACTCTTCGTTAAAATGTTAGATGTCTCATTACTCGGCATACATCGCGTCGATCACCTTGGCATATCTCTGAAGGACGACGGGGCGGCGCAGCTTCAATGTGTCGGTCAGCTCCCTGCCTTCCATGGTAAACGGATTCGGGAGCAGTGTGAACCGCTTGATCTTCTCATACGAAGCAAGGTTCTTCTGACGTTCCTCCACGTGCGTCTCCATCAGGCGGATGATATCGTGATTTCTGACAAGCTCCTCGCGGCTGCCGTACGCTATGCCTCTTTCCCTTGCATACGCCTCCAAGAGCGGATAGGCAGGGACGATCAGTGCGCTGACAAACTTCCTCCTGTCTCCTATGACGGCTATCTGCTCGATAAACTTGTCGCTGCTCATCTCCATCTCTATTGCTTGCGGAGCGATGTATTTTCCGTTCGAAGTCTTGTAGAGGTCTTTCAGCCGCTCGGTGAAGAACAGCACGTTGCCTTCCAGCCGTCCTTTGTCGCCGGTGCGGAAGAAGCCGTCTTCGGTAAACGAGCGGGCGTTCTCTTCCGGCTTGTTGTAATAGCCTGTGGTGACGGTCTTGCCCTTCACAAGTATCTCACCGTTGCTCTCGTCTATCTTCACCTGCAAATCCGGCATGACCTCGCCGATGGAGCCGAAGCGGAAGCCCGTCTCAGGGTAGAAGCAGACGGTGGCAGTGGTCTCGCTCAGCCCGTAGCCATACGCGATATGGATGCCGACAGACTGCAGGAACTCGTTCACGGTGTCGGACAGCGGCGCACCGGCCACAGGGAAAAACCTGCCTCTCTCAATGCCGAGCACCCTCTTCAGAGCCATGAACACCGTCTTCTCGTAGAACTTGTATTTCGTCTTCAGCCACAAAGGTGCTTCGATGCCCTTGTTTCTATACTCCAGGTTATACACACGCCCTGTCTCTATCGCCCTTCGGAACACCTTCCTCAGCGGAAGTGGCGAGGCGTTTATCTTCTCTTGCACTCCGATGTATACCTTCTCCCAAAAACGCGGCACGTTGCACATCAGTGTCGGGCGCACCTCGGGCAATGTCTTCAGTATCATCTTCGGGTCTTGGTTGATGGCAACGGGCACACCTCTGTGCAGACAAAAATATGTCCACCCTTTCTCGAATATATGTGTGAGCGGGAGGAAACACATCGACAGGTCTTTTTCCGTCACGAACGGGATGCGTAAGTCGTGCGTCCGCATTGCCTCGAGGTAGTTGAAGTGATGGAGTATGACCCCTTTGGATTCGCCCGTCGTGCCGGACGTGTACATTATCGTGGCAATGTCTTTATCCGTTGCCTCGCCCATGCGCACCTTTACGGTTGTCTCGGCATGCGCACTGTCGCCAAGGCGCAGGAAGTCGTCGAAATAGATGGATGTCTTGTCGTCGGGGTTGAGCCTGACCGCAGGGTCGAACACAACCATGCGTTTCAGCACCGTCGAGCCCCGTTGCACCTTGAAGGCATTGTTGTATTGCAGCTGCTCGCCGACAAACAAGGTGTGAATCCCTGCATCGTTGATGATATATTCGATCTGTGCCGGCGAGTTGGTGGCATACATCGGGATGGATATGACCCTGTTTCCGTATGCCCCGAAGTCGGTAAACAGACACTGGGGCATGTTCTGCGAATAGATTCCGATCTTCTCTTGCACCTCTATTCCGAACTCTGCCATCGCTTTGGCAGTCAGCATCACCTTCTCCGAAAATTCCTTCCATGAGATTTTCAGCCATTTTCCGCTCTCGTTATCGCGATATTTCAGGGCAGTACGTAAGCCGTACTTCTCAGCTTGCCGGTGGATCAGTTCGGCATAATGATAATATACCATAATTCTTCGTTTTGCGTTGGCGGAGGCAAAAGTACGGCTTTCCCACAGAAAGGAGCGTCCGGCGTGGAGCAATTTTCCCTTCCGGCAGCGATTATTGCACACGCGCGGAGCGAATGCGCGGCACATTTCATGCCGAAGTGTGCAATAACTTGGGAAAGTACATATCTTTGCCGCCGTTTTGAAACAAAAGAAAAGAAGAAAATGAAGAAAAGAGTATTACTGTGTGCGGCGCTCATGATGACGCCCCTGATGTCTTTCGCGGGTGGATATCTGACAAACACCAACCAGCATGCCGCTTTCCTGAGAATGCTTTCGCGAGGAGCTGCCATCGATGTGGACGGCGCGCTGTCGAACCCCGCAGGGCTTTCTTTCCTGCCGGCAGACGGTCTGCGCGTCGGCGTGAGTGTGCAGAGTGCGTTCCAGACAAGAAACATAGATGCCACGTTCGGCACATACAGCGGTTTCGATCCTCTCAGCGGACAGCCGAAGGTGTCGGAGACTCCGTATCATAAGTATTATAAAGGTAAGGCTGCCGCCCCTGTCATTCCGAGTGTGTTTGCGGCATACAAGAAAGGCGACTGGATCATCTCCGGCTTTTTCGCCATCACGGGCGGCGGCGGAAAGGCTTCGTTCAACGACGGATTGCCTATGTTCGAATCCTCTGCCATGGCAGGCATATTCAAGGAAAGTCTGACAGGATATATTTCCTCGGGAGGCAAAAGTCCGATACTCACGCCGGAGATGTATTCCATCAGCAGCGCAATGGACGGCAGGCAGTATATCTAC
>CAVIFD010000179.1:0-3214 GCA_963641545.1 bacterium
TGATGGTATAAAAAGTGATGAAGTCAGGAAAAGTGCTTTTCCAGTCCCATCGCGTTGCGACGAAGGTAGAAAAGTGCTTTTCCAGTCCCATCGCGTTGCGACGAAAGTAGAAAGTGGACTTTCCAGGTCCGCGAAACTTTCGGGAAGAAAGAAAGTCAACAAAAAAACGCATCAGAAATATCCGGAGATACTCTGATGCGCTTTCTATACGTTCAGAACGGAGGATTACTTCCAACCTTCGTTTTGAGTGATGTACTCTTCATTCAAGTCGATCTCGGCTTGCGGAATCGGCCACCAAAAATCTCTTGCTGTGTATGCCACTCTTGTTGCCGGAATCAGAACGGTATGTTTAGGCGTTCCGCTCGAGAAGTCGCGATATTCGATACCCTCGACAGGCTGGTTCATCACGTCCAACAGGATATTCCAGCGACGGATGTCGGCAAAACGAAGACCTTCCTGTGCAAGCTCCACGCGCCTCTCGTTACGAATAAGATCCAAAAGACTGCCGTTATAACGCTCGGAAATCATCTTGTCGATATCGTTCGTATTACCGGCTCTGTCACGAATAACCTTTATCAACGACTTTGCCTCCTCAGCGCTTCCACCGGTCTCCACCAATGCTTCTGCCCTTAACAGATAGGCTTCTGCATAGCGGAAAACCACATACGAGTTGTAGGTTGTAGATGTTTCCGGTTCCTGGCAATATTTCTTCCAAGACAAGCCGGTCGGCGTTTTATTCCATTCGGATCCGCCGCCTTCAGCCAACACATCACCTACGCTTACCTCTTTATCCTGCAAAGCTCCGTAATCCTTGTTGGGGTCGAAATAAGTCTTGCCGTCCTTTTCAACCACATTGTTCGGGATAGTATTGAAATACTTTCCGCGCAATTCCATACCCGGAGCATAAATGGTCTGATAGAAACGTGGATCCTTATTCAGATACGGCTGCGTCTCGTTTCTTTCGCCAATATACTCGAAAGCATCAACCAACGCCTTCACCGGAGTTGTCACGCAATAGCCACCGATAGATTGGTTATAAAACTGTCCCCAACCATTGGTTTTGTCCAAGGAATAGCTCTTCACCAAAATCACTTCGTCCAAATCCTCGCAACCGGATACAAACAACTTGTCGAAATCAGCCAGCTGCGGAGCTGAGGCAAGAAGTTGAGCCGTTTCATCCAATGTGATCTGGAAATAAGACTTGTCATTCAGGTATCCTGCGGCATAGGCTGCGGTACGTGCACGAAGCATACGAGCCGCTGCTTTTCCGATTTTCGACTTATTGCTTGGTTGGTCCGGCAGTTCGGAAATGGCTTTGCTCAAATCTTCCAAAAGGAAATCATACACCTCTTTCGGATTCTGCACCTGCTTAACTTCTCTACTCTCCGCTACTGTTGTAGGGTTCTCCGTATAGAACATGATATGTCCGAAGACGGAAACCAGATCCAGGTAGAAATAATCACGCAGGGTACGTGCCTCACCTAAAACTCTGTTTCTGTCAGCATTGCTTTCTCCTCCGGACCACTGGTACTTGTCAATGTTGTTGATCACGTTGTTTGCCCGCTGAACGGAAACATATCCTTGGTCCCATTTATTGGCAGGGAAAGCGGAAGAAGTATTTGCGATACCTCGTCCGAAGTCATAACCTTGATTCCAGCTGTGTGTAACCAGACCGTTGTCTGTCACGCCGTCGAGCCACAAATCATAACCATTGATATTTAACCTGTCATATAGGGCAGCCAAAGCCTTCTCGTAGTCGTCAGCCGACTTGAAATAACCCTCAGCCGTAATGATACCTTCCGGCTCCAAATCTATATTACTGTTACAACCACCGGCAATACAGAGAGTAAAAGCTAATGCTCCGTACAGCAACGGATTCTTATATGTTTTCATAATGCTCTATTTATGGGTTTAGATTAAAAGACAATATTCACACCGAAGTTCACGATCTTGATAGGAGGAAGTATATTGTTCTTTCCTTCAGGATCCGCGCCCTTATACAGGCTACAGAATGTAAGCAGGTTTGAACCTGAAACATACAACCGGAGCTTAGAGATTCTCAGTTTGTCTGTTACATCTCTCGAGAAGTTATAACCCAGCTGAGCATTCTTCAATCGAATATAACGTGCATTTTTGAGGAAGAAAGAGTTTGCGGTGGACTGGTTCTTGTTATTGGCTGCTTGTAAACGAGGCATTTCGGCATTTCCGTCCTGGTTTTCCTCCGTCCATCTGTCGCGCCAATGTACACCACCGTATGCCTCATAGTTCGGTCCTTCAACCCAACCACCGGTCATGTGACGGTTCGCACCACTTGATCCTTGGAACAGCAAACTCAAATCAAAACCTTTAAACTCGCCGCTGATGTTCCATCCGTAATTGAACTTAGGAATATTGGGATTGAATATCTGGCGGTCGTCAGGATCAATAGTCCCGTCACCATTCGTGTCGACAAATTTTACATCTCCGGCGTGAAGCTCTGACATACCACGCGGGTCTGCTTTATATTTTGCACGGTATTCTTCCAGCTCCTGTTCATTTGCTATCAGACCGTCTGCCTTATATATGTAGAAAGCATTCAAAGGCGAACCAATGGTCTGGATATATTTACCATTTATGTTTTTGTCGTCATCCCCTCGGTCAATCCATCTGTTTTTGTTGTAAGACATGTTGAAAGAGGTGTTGAACGTGAATTCTCCGAATGTCTTACGGAAACCGACCATAGCTTCTATACCTGAGTTGCGAACCACTCCGGCATTCTGCTCCGGTGCGCTCAAACCGATGAAGTGAGGAATACCCAATGTGAGAAGAATATCTTTCGTGTCTTTCGAGTACCAATCCAATTCACCATAAATCGAATTGTTCAAGAAACCAAAGTCCAAACCTATATCGGTCTGTTCCACCTTTTCCCAAGACACATCCGGATTTGCCATCTTTTGCTGATAAACCGCAGAGACAAGACTACCGTTCATAACCACATTAGAGGTGCTATACTGAGGCAGATACATAAAGGCATCGATACGCTCGTTACCTGTCTGTCCCCATGATGCTCTCAGTTTCAGATTGTCCACGAAGCCCAGGTTTTTCATAAAGCCTTCCTCTGAAATACGCCAAGCGGCAGAGAACGATGGGAAAACACCCCACTTATTTCCCTTGGCAAAACGAGAAGAACCGTCGGTACGAATATTAGCTTCAAACAGATACTTGTCCTTAAAGC
>CAVIFD010000179.1:3224-4148 GCA_963641545.1 bacterium
CTTGTCCTTGAAACTGTAGTTCACACGTCCGAAGAAAGAATTGATGCCCCATTTCGTCGGATATCCGTCTGCAAACTGGCTGCCGGCAGAACCCAAAGAGATGTCCGGCAAAGCATCGGAAATCAAATCCTTGCGTTGAGCCATCGAATAGTAGTTGCGGTAAGATATTTTCTCCATACCATAGAGAAAAGCCAAGTCATGGTCGTTACCAAAGCGTTTCTTGTAATTGGCAAGAAAACGAAGCGTCATCTGATAGTTGTTGTTTCGCGTATCCTTTACGCTGTTCGGATTATTACGCTGCGAAATCATCATATCGCCGGCTTCGTTGTAGTACTTATAGTTCTTGTAATGGATCTTCCTTCTGTCCCAAGAACCGTTCAGAGAAGCCATACCGGTAAATACCAAATCCTTGATCGGCTCGAAATCGGCTTTCACCTGCCCATAAACCACATCCATATTATAGCGGTCTTCTCCGGATACTTCCCAATCTGTAAGAGAAAGAAGATTTCGGTTATGATCGTCCAAACGATATCTTCCGTCTTCCCACTTCACCGGTGATGTAGGTTGCAAAGCCCAGATATCCGACTGCACAGTACCCAATCCTTCAGGATACATCCTGTCCATATGGCGATATGTCATGTCACCACCGACTTTCAACATCTTGCCAATGTTCAAGTCCGTATTCACACGATAGCTGTAGCGCTGGTAGTCCGAATTCTTAACCAAACCGGGCTGATCCAAATAGTCAAACGAAACCAAAAAGCGTCCGATCTCGTTACCACCTGTCAAATTCAATGTGTGCTGTGTGATATAATTCGGCTTGTACAATTCGTTGGGCCAACAATAATAAGCGTGATTATAAAGATCGTTACCTCTTTCTGTTGCCAGAATATCTTCTTCCGAATATTTGGCGGAACCGCCGGC
>CAVIFD010000180.1:0-3322 GCA_963641545.1 bacterium
ACGCAGTGGTTGAAGCGGTATTTCAATTCTTCGCTCTCCGCGCCCCCAATGGAGATGTAAAGCTCTTTCCCTGCGCCGTAGCTGCCGTCTACGATGCAGTTGTCGAACGTCGCCGAGGTGAGCGGATACGCCCCGATGGCAGAGTTGTACGTATCGGCAGTCTCGTCGAGTATTTTCAGCGTAAAGCTCGGCTCGCCTTCCTGTGCCAGAGAGCGGCGCGACTTGGCAGTGATGTAGTTTGCCAGTGTGCAATGCTTAAAACTATACGAGCCGCCACTGAGCAGAGCCACTCCGGCAGTTGCGTTCGACAGCTCGCTGTTCGACACCTCTATGCGGCAGTTCACGGCAGTAAGGACACCCCCGTCCATGTTGGTAATCTGCGAATCGGAGAGTCGGAGCTTCAGCGCGCTCGGCTCGGAAGCCTCGCAGACAATGCCGCTACTCCCGTTTCTTACTGTGGCAAATTCCATCACATTACCGAAACTCTCTGCGCGGAACACAATGCCGTCCCACTGACCGGGCGTACGGTCGTAGGGGAGACGGTCGTCGAGGATGAAGTCGAGGCGATCGCCGCGGAAGGTAACGGGAAGGTCGCGTGTGCCTTCGGCAATCAGCGTGCCGTAGATAACCATCTTTGCTTTGTTGTGGAAATAGAGCGTTGTGCCACTCTCGATGTTAAGGGTTACCCCGCGAGCGACTACAAGGCTGTCGTATATAAGGTACGGACGCCGGCGAGTGAACTCGGTGTCTTCCGTCAGCGTCTGTCCGCCTTTGATCATTCTGACATCCTGTCCGCAGGCTTCGAGGAGGACTGTCTGCGTCACGCTGTTGCATGTAAAAAGGATGGAGTCTTGTATGAGTAGCGGATTATCTTGATCCGTCGGGTTGACGTTGACCTCCACGAACACATACATGCTGTCGCCCGCCGCAATCCTGACGTTGTCGAACACGTTGCCTTTCCTCCCGTCCACGTTGATATGGAAGCCGCTCGTTGCAGGCGATGCCTGGATGATGCGTTCGATATTGAGAGGCGCGTCGTTGCGGTTGTAGACCATGAAACTCTTGGTGGCAGATCCGACGCTCGTAAACACCGTGTCGAACGAGAGAGTGTCTGCCGAGAAGCTCAGCCTGTGATTGGGGTTCGTGGAATAGTTCTCGTCCAATCCGTCGCACGCCGAGAATGCGCCGAGAGCGATAAATCCCGCAACCAACGTCGGTATTGCTGTTCGTGACATAATTGTTTTCATACTAAAAAAAGAGGAAGAGCACCGTGGTGAAGTGCTGATCCTCTTTCATTAACGCAGACTGCTGCGGTTTATTTTGCGGGGATGTTTTTTAATATCTCCAGGAGGTGCGACCACCACATCCCGACGGTTTTTATCTCGAGACGTTCGTTTGGAGAGTGAACATCGCGCATTGTCGGTCCGAAGGAGATCATGTCGAGCTCGGGATACTTCTCGAGGAAGAGTCCGCACTCCAGTCCGGCATGGATAGCCTTGATCTTGGCATCTCTGCCGAACATGTCACGGTAGGTCTTCTCCGCAATCTTCAGAATCTTGGAGTCGGGGTTAGGAGCCCACCCGGGATAGCCGTCGCCCTGAGTCACCGTGGCACCCGCGAGCTTGAACACGGAGCTGACCTGGTTTGCCGTCGTGCGCTTGCACGACTCGATGGAGCTGCGCTGGCTTGTGCCCACCGTGACGATGAACATTTTCTGCTCCTCGTCAAGCTGTGTCTTCACGGAAGCAAGGTTCGTGGATGTCTCCACCAGCCCCTCGATGTCGTGGCTCATGCCGATCACGCCGTGCGGGCAGGCGTGCAGTGCCAGGATGAGCTTCTCTGCGTCGCCCCTCTTGAAGCACAGCTCTTCGCGCGGCATGCTCTCCATCGTGATCTGCACGTTGGGGTCGACGTGCCGCAGCTCGTTCTCCACCTCGGCAGTGTAGTGGTTGAGCATCACGCGCACCGTCTCCTTGTCTTTCGGGTGGATACCGATGACGGCATGTGCCTCGCGGGCAATGGCGTTGCGCAGGTTCCCGCCGTTGATGTTGCAGAGCGCGAAGTCCACCTCCTTCTCGTCCATCTGATACAGGAAGTGCACCAGCACCTTGTTGGCGTTCCCCATACCTTTATCAATGTCTCCGCCGGAGTGCCCGCCGTTCAGACCCTTGATGTCGATCTTGAAAAAGACCATGTCTGCCTCTGTTTTCTCCGGCACGAAGCTGAACACAGCCTGCGTGTCTTTCCCGCCGGCGCAACCCATGAATATCTCGCCCTCGTCTTCACTGTCGAGGTTGAGCAGGATGCTGCCCGTCATAAATCCTTCTTCCAAAGCCTTCGCGCCGCTCAGCCCCGTCTCTTCGTCGGTGGTGAACAGACACTCGACAGGTCCGTGCTCAATGTCGTCGGACGCCAGGAGAGCAAGCTCTGCGGCAATACCTATGCCGTTGTCTGCTCCGAGCGTCGTCCCGTCGGCACGCAGCCACTCGCCGTCGATGATGGTCTCGATGGGGTCGTTCTCGAAGTCGTGCTTCGTCCCGCTGTTCTTCTCGCAGACCATGTCCATGTGCGACTGCAAGACCACCACCGGACGGTCTTCGTACCCCTTGGTCGCCGGCTTCGACATGAGGATGTTGCCTGCCTTGTCTTTCTTCAGGGCAATGCCGTGCTCCTTTGCGAATGTCTCCAGATATTCAATCATTTTGCCTTCTTTCTTCGAAGGGCGTGGCACCCGGGTCACCTCGTGGAAAAATCTCCAAACAACCTCGGGTTTCAAATCAGTAATCTTCATGATGCTATATTTTATAGTAAACGATACTCTTCTGTCAAACGTGCTTTTGCAATCGGGGGGCTGTGCGCGAAAAAAGCAGAATTAAATGTCAAAAAGATACTTTGTAATCGCTTTAACTCCTATATTTGCGCTCACAAAAGTAGAGAAAATGCTTGCAACGGTATTGCTTACAGTCATAATTCTTTTCGCTTGCGTCGCATTGCTCGCCATAAAGATCATATTCAAAAAGAACGGACGGTTCCCGAATACACACATCGATGGTAATGGCGCGTTGAGGAAAAAGGGTATACACTGTGCACGGACGCAAGACCGCGAGCAGCTGAGCGAGAGAAACCTCTACGACAGATTGAAAGAAACAGAATAATATAAAGATTAAAAACTCACTTTGATGAAGAACATTAACTACGTTATTAATGGTGTGCTTGCGGTGGCTGTCGTGATATTGTTCGCAATGCAATTTTCCGACAAGAAAGAAACGAATGCGTCGAAGGCATTGGCATCCGGCGAAGGTAATGCGGAAGGTTTGCTTCC
>CAVIFD010000180.1:3332-4147 GCA_963641545.1 bacterium
TTTGCTTCCTATTGCTTATGTGAATGTCGACTCGCTTTTGCTTAACTACAATTATTTCAAGGACCTGAACGAACAGCTCTTGAAAAAGGAAGAAAATTCGCGTGCCAACGTGACGCAGCAGGCTCGTAACTTGCAGAATGAGGTGCAGGAGTTCTATCGCAAAGCAGAGAACAACGCTTTCCTGACGCGCGAGCGCATGCAGCAGGAGCAGGAACGTTTGATGAAAAAAGAGCAAGAGCTGAAAGACCTGGACGCGAAGCTGACGCAGGAGCTGTTGGTGGAGCGTCAGAAGCTGAACGAGCAACTGCGCGACACCATCGTTTCGACGTTGAAGGTGTATAATAAGGAAAAGGGATACCAAATGGTGTTCAGCAACACGGCTGAAGACAATATCCTGATAGCCGGCGAGGCATACGATATCACGAAAGAGTTGATAGACTTGCTGAACAAGAGTTATTCGGGAGCTAAATAGACGATTGTCATTTTGGAGGTTAATAATAAGAATAGGGAGACTGACCGTTGAGGTTCGTCTCCCTTTTTAATGTGCTCTTGTGCTCGTGTGTTATCTTAACCGGTTGAGCGAGCGGATCAGTGCCTCGTCGGCTCCGATATTACGGATTGCCAGATAATCGAGAATCAGGGCTATCACGGGAAACGACAAGGCGATCTTCAGGTTCACGCCAAACTCCGGCAGCTTGCCTTCCATCGTCCAAATGAAGAACGCGAACATACCGTAGAACCCAAGCATCAGGATTGCGTTGAACACGCAAAGGCGGATCTGCAGGATTCTTCTCTTGAACAAGAAGATGGTGACC
>CAVIFD010000181.1:0-4142 GCA_963641545.1 bacterium
AGATGGGTGACGGTAATTTTGCCAATGCCAAGACGGTGGATGATTTTTACCTTGCCTTGAGCGTCGTTGCCGGAGACAAGATGAAAGAAAAGGAAAACACCTTGGTCTTCATCGACGAAATACAAGCATACGACCATCTTCTCACTTTGCTCAAGTTTTTGCGTGAAGATGGCAGGTTTACTTACATATGCAGTGGCTCTCTGTTAGGTGTTACATTGATGACAACCTCTTCCATTCCTTTGGGAAGCATAGAGATTAAACATATGTATCCATTGGACTTTGAGGAATTTCTCATTGCCAACGGAGTGGGACAGCTTGTGTTGGATACCATGCGAAAGAAGTTTGCCGGCAGGGAAGCTATGCCCGATGCCGTTCATGGCAAACTGCTCGATCTTTTCAAGAAATATCTGTTGGTGGGAGGTCTGCCCGATGCAGTCAACGAATTTCTAACGACCAAAAACATAACGGCTGTCCGCACCATTCAAAAAGAGGTGCATCATCTCTATGGTATAGACGCAGCCCGTTATGAGGGATTACATAATCGTCTGAAGATTCAACGAATCTACAGCATGGTTCCTTCAAACTTGGAAAACAAGAAAAAGAGAATCGTAGCAACTGACATAGAAAACAAAAAGGGGAAACGAATGAGTGATTACTCTGAAGAATTCGATTATTTGATTTCCTCGGGCATAGCCCTCGAAGTAAAAGCCATCAGTAAACCCAGTTTCCCTTTGATAGAAAACAGCGGGAAGAATCTGCTCAAACTCTATATGAATGATGTAGGAATATTGACCGGTATCTTCTTCGGGACTAACATCAAGGCGGTGTTGGATGATGTGGCAAGCATCAATCTCGGCTCGGTATATGAAACAGTGGTGGCTCAGGAACTGAAGGCTCATGGCTTCGACCTTTACTATTACGACAACAAAAAGACCGGAGAGGTGGATTATCTCATAGACGACATGGAGCATTTGTCTGTGCTTCCCCTCGAAATCAAATCGGGTAAGAGTTATAAGGTGCACAGTGCCCTGGATAAATTCCTACAGACGAAGGAATACAACATCCATCGGGCATTTGTTTTCTCTAACGCGCAGAAGGTGGAGGAAAATGACGGTATCATTTATCTGCCCATATACTACATCATGTGCATAGAGCCCGATACTCCCAAAGAGAATTTACAAATGATATGACCCTGCCAATATATATCCAATACTACACCTCACCTTGCGGGGAAATCGTTTTGGCATCGATGGGTGACAGGCTGTGTCTTTGCGATTGGAGCGATATGCCTTGTGCCGAGCGCAACAAACGTCGGCTCGTGCGACTGCTCGGTGCAGAGCTTCGGGAAGAGGCGTCGGAAGTTCTTCTTCGCACGAAAAGACAGCTGGACGAGTACTTTGCCGGAGTGCGCAAGTCTTTCGACATCCCTCTGCTCCCTGTGGGCACCGACTTTCAGAAAAGAGTATGGCAAGCCTTACTCGAAATCCCGTTCGGCGAAACAAGAACATACAAAGAGACAGCCATGAGGATGAGCAACCTGCGGGGCATAAGGGCTGTGGCACAAGCCATCGGAGCCAACGGCATCAGCATCTTCATCCCATGCCATCGCGTCGTCGGCTCGGACCGTTCCCTGACAGGCTTTGCCGGCGGATTAGAGGCAAAAAAGATATTGCTCGAGCTGGAAAGCCGCATAATGGCTTGTCCGGCTTCAGCCCATCCATGAGTAAGGAGATGACGTATCACCTTCATCTGATTGTCGTTTTTTGCATATTTCTCCACATCCTCATTATAACCATCCAACAATGAACGATAGATGGGAGCCAAACGTACAATATCGCCATGCCGAGCGTACCCAAAAAAAGAGGCTGCCGGGGAAATCCCCCGACAACCTCTCCATCAGTATGTATAACAAAAATATTTACTCCAAAGCGTTACCGTTGTGGTTAACCGCTGCAGTGGTACGTCCTGTCCACCATACCGGCGCATCATACGTATTCTTGTATGCCACCTTCTGGAAGTTCGCCTCGTTGTTTGTCAACTCACTTGACGGATAGTACAAACGTTCCTGGAATACGAAGTTAGGCATCGGAAGAAGCGGCAGTTCGCCATCGAAGTCTTTCACCAAACGACGAGCCTCATTGTAAATCTCATACGGGTTCATGATGTTGAAGTGGCAGAACTTCTGGTCGAAGATAAATTTCAGCTTATCCTTCGTAGAAGTCAGAGCGGCAAACTTGTTTGCAGCAAACTCTTCGTAGTCTGCAAGGTGCTCTTCATCAAGATCAGGAGCCTTTGCTGCTTCCGTAATATAGAGAACAGCAGGGATAGTAGAGGCATTGTAGCTGTTCGACTTGTTCACATTATAGTAGAAACGAGTGGAAGCGTCGATTGCCTTCTTGATACATTCCTTCGTATCGATACTACCGAAATCACCGGGCCAACGAACTGCTGCCTCAGCAAGAAGAAGGTTCGTTTCCGTAGAACCCATTACAGGGTACTGCATATCGAAGTTGAAGTATGTACGACGGTTGTACATCGTAGGGATACGTCGTGCTGCCGACGTCGTGTCATCCGAAGCATTCCACGTGCTTGTAACACAGTCATTCCAATCAAACAAATCTTTCACCTCTTTCTCCGTATAATGCTTGTAAAGCTCTTGTTTAATATCGTTGCCATCCTCCATCTTGAGCGGCAGACCGATATAACGCCCGTGAATATCCTTCTGAAACATAGGGTAAAGACGCGGGTCGAAGTCGTGACGAGATTTGGAAATACCGTTTTCGTCACCCGGCTGATATTCGTAGTTCATGATATCCTGGATAAGGGTCACCGGTGCTACTGCTTCAGCGCCACGTTCGTCCCAACCACGGAAGACAGTAACAACGAATGCAGTTGTTTTATCCTGTTCCTCGAAGCCAAGGTCAAACTCTTGATCTGTCAGCATACGGTTACCGGCAACCAACTCCTTGATGGTAGACTTGGCAACCTCCGGCTGTACGTGGCAAAGACGCATAGCCATACGCAGACGCAGAGAGTTTGCAAAACGAATCCACTTATCCAAGTCACCGGCGCAGAGGATATCAACCGAAGCGAACTTCGACTTCTGTGCATCGGAAGCAAACTGATAGGAATCCAAGTCGGCAGCTGCCGTCTTCAGCGTAGCCATAATGTTGGTATATATCTCCTCCTGAGTGTCGTACTTAGGATAGAAATTTTCCTGGAAAGCACCACCGGTCTCAGAATACGGCATATCGTCGTAGAGGTCGGTTGCTCGCTGGAAAGCATACGACTTCATAATGTCGCAGCAAGTCATATATACCTTGTTCTGTTCCTGTTCTTCAGGGGTCTGACCGGCATAGAGCAACTTCATGGCTGCAATTTCCTTACCATACTCAACGCAAGTCTGCGTAAACACATATTCGTTGAACGTTGCACCACCCCAATAGTCCGTCCAAGGACGATAGTATGTATTGAACTGAGTTATGTCGATAAAATCAGGTCTTGCGCACAAGCCCAACATAGGAGTCAAAGCTCTCATGTAGTGGTAAGTTGCGCCGTAGTCGTAACGGAACAGGTGCCTTTTTGTCTGAATAGAAGCGAACAACAAACTGAAGTCTGCTTCTGTTATTTTATCCGGATTATAGAATTTCTCATCCAGCGTGTCGCACGACATAGTCATACCCATTGCGACAGCACCGCAAACCAAACCGGCTATATATTTCTTCATTGTTTTCATATTCTCTGTTTTCTGATTTAGAATGAAACATTAAGACCCAAACCGAAGCTGCGAACGCCAGGAACCGTACTTACCTCAGTGTAAGAGTTTGTACCAAGTCCGGATTCCGGTGTTACGTTCGGAATTGCCTTGTAGATGTAGCACAAATTGTTAGCAAAAGCACTTATACGTGCATTCTGTACATGGAACTTAGACAAGAATGCCTTCGGCAGATTGTAGTTGAAAGACAAAGAACGAAGAGAGATATAGTCGCTCTTGTAGATCTGATCTTCCGACATAGACATATCACCTTGCCAGTACATCTTCGTATAATATTGTTCTGCTGTAATCAGCTTTTCATTCTGCTTACCGTCGCTCGTTACACCCGGAGTGATAACACCGTCGTGCAAGATGAACGGATAGTAAG
>CAVIFD010000182.1:0-4140 GCA_963641545.1 bacterium
ATTTCTGTGTCAGACAGGGAGCACCAAGGCGATTGAAGAGGAACGGCACGTGGTGGACAGGCTCGTTTGCATGATTGTAGTACTTGTTCCACAAGTAGCCTTTCGGAGTCTTTTCGAACATATCCGTAAGGTCGGCTAGCACCTTTTCGCGTCCGCCCATAAGACTCACCATCCCGTCCACGTCGTGCGGCACGAACCACCCCTGCTGATAGGCGTTGCTCTCCATGCAGCCGTAGCCTTCAGCCAGCCGTCCTTCCTCGGGCAGAGGCTTGAAGTTTCCATCCTTGTCGCGGTTGCGGAACCAGCCGTAGTCGCTGTCGTAGATGCTTGCGTAGGTCTTTGCCCGACGGTCGAAACGCTCGCGATCGTCGTCTTTGCCCAGCCACTCTGCCAAACGTGCCATGCACCAGTCGCTGTAAGCATATTCGAGGGTATGGGAGATAGAGCCGGGAGTGTAGCCGCTGTCGTTATTGCCAAACATCTGTGAGGTGCTCAGCGCATAGCGGTATGCCTTGTCGATGTCGTATGAACGTATCCCTTTGGAGTAAGCGTCGCAAAGGACGGAGATGGCAGGGTTGCCAAGCATGCAGCCCGAGTAGGCGTTGAGCATTTCCCAACGCTCGAGGTATCCTTTGCCGCTTTGGTCGGCAATCTCCACAAGAGAGTTTATCTCGTCGTTGACAAGCGTAGGGTTGATGATCGTCTGAAGCGGCATCTGACTTCGGAACACGTCCCATCCGCTGAAGATGGTCCGCTTGGCAAACTTATCGGTCTTGTGGATCTGCCCGTCGGCACCCATATATTCCCCGTTCACGTCGCTGCAGACACGCGGATCAATCATGGTGTGGTAAAGAGCCGTGTAGAAGATATGCCTTTCGTCAGGGGTACCGCCCGTCACGGTTATCTTCCCCAGGGCACCGTCCCAAAGCTGCCGGCAGCGTGCGACGGTCTTGTCGAACTCCCATGCGTTCATCTCCGTGTGGAGGTTCTCTTCTGCATTCTTCATGCAGGTGAAAGAGATGCCGCTCTTCATCATTATCTGCTCGCCCTCCTTGGTGTCGAACTCTGCATAGAAGCCGAGATGCTTTCCCGAGAGAGATTTCACGTCGGGGATGACACGTGCATTACGCACCACTTCGTGATAACGTTCGCTCTCTATGTCTTCACGCTTGCGCGTCCATCCGTCGGGGATGTCGGCAGACCACGCCCCGTGCGAGCGGAACGGACGTGAGAACTCGGCATAGAAGTAGACCGTGTAGTCTGCTTTCCCGTCGCCGTTACCCCAACCTCCGCCTTCGGGCGGGCATTTCATCTCACCGCGTATGGTGTGGTCGTTTATCACCTCCACGGCCTGCCATGTCGACGTGCCTCCCACACGGCGAGCCAAGTCTATCTGTATGCGTGCCTCGTGGCTTTCGGGGAAGGTGAAACGCAGCATCCCGCTGTGGGGAAGAGCCGTCGCCTCCGCCTTTATCCCGTAGTCCGTGAGCATCACACTGTAGTAGCCGGCAGAAGCCTGCTCCGACTTCTTGTCGTAGCGCGAGCGATAGCCGCCGTCAGGGTCGTCCATAGTGCCCGAGAAGGTATGCAGCTTCCCGACGGTCGGCATCACGAGCAGGTTTCCAAGGTCGCCATACCAACCTATCCCGCTCATCTGCGTGAAGGCAAAACCTTCGATGGATGTGTGCTCGTCGCTGTACCCGGGACCGTTGTCGCCACCCGTGATGGTGTTAGGGCTGACCTGCACCATCCCGAACGGAGCCGTTGCCCCAGGGAACGTCTTCCCCAGTCCGTGATAAGAGCCGCCGGCATCCATGCTTGTCGATGCCCCGATGAAAGGATTGACATACGAAGAGAGACTCTCCTTCTCCGCGCCGTTCTCCCCTGAAGCGCACGAGGAGAGCACTCCGAGAACCAGCACACATAAACCAATGGTTTTATTCTTCATGATATTCCTGTTTTTTTCGATACGGGCGCAAAAGTAATCAAATTACGCCTCCTGCTGTGCTGTCGCGCCAAAATCACCACATATAGCGATTGCGGGGGCAGGGGTGTTGCCGTTCCTTTGCCGGCGTAAAAAAACGAGAATGCGATGAGACTACATTATATGTATACGTTGGCTGCCGGCTTGCTTCTGAGCCCGGGAATGCTGAGAGCGGAAGAGGCAGAGGAGAACACAATCGGGAACGACACGATCAGGATGTACACCTTAGGCGAGGTGGTGGTTACTTCTTCCACGAAGGAGACGAACGACCTCAGGCTGCTGCCCGGGTCCGTGTCGCTCATCTCTCCGCAGGCCGTCTCCGCGCGGCAGATAGAGGCACTGAAAGACATAAGCGCGTTTGTGCCCAACCTGTTCATTCCCGACTACGGCTCGAAGATGACCTCGGCAGTGTATATCCGCGGCATAGGGGCACGGAGCAGCGGGCAGTCGATAGGGCTTTACGTCGACAACGTGCCGTATCTCGACAAGAGCACCTTCGACTTCGAGCTCAACGATATTCAGCGCATGGAGGTGATGCGCGGTCCGCAGGGCACCCTGTACGGACGTAATGCCATGGGCGGGATTGTCAACATCTACACCCTCTCTCCTCTGAGCTACGAGGGGACGAAGCTCTCGCTCTCGGGCGGAAACTACGGGACGTTCAAGGCTAAAGGCTCGCACTACAGGAAACTTGGTGAAAACATCGGCATCTCGCTCGGCGGGTACTACGACCGCTGCGACGGTTTCTTCGTCAACGAATACAGCGGCACGCGGGCAGACAAGGAACAGTCGGCAGGCGGAAGGATGAAGCTGGAGTGGATGATACGCCCGTCGCTGAAGGCGCAATACACCCTCAACTACGATTACGCGAACCAGCGGGCGTTCCCCTACGGACTGTATAATAAGGAAACGGGCGAGGTCTCTCCCATCCGCACGAACGACCCGAGCTCTTATGAGAGGAACATGATGAACAACAGTCTTTACCTCGAGTGGAAGACAGACAACATCCTGCTCTCGTCCACCACAGCCTATCAGCACCTTCGCGACAACATGAAGATGGACCAGGACTATACGGAGAAATCCATCTTCACCCTGCAGCAGAAGCAGCGGCAGCACGCCTGGAGCGAGGAGGTGGCAATACGCTCCACACACCGACGGGACTATCAATGGAGCTTCGGGGCATACGGCTTCTACAACAGCTTGAACACCGACGGTCCGGTCGTGTTCAAGGAAGACGGCTTGCGGGACATCCTTCAGAGCGCGTTCGACAATATGACAGCCGGCAACCCGCGGGCACCCAAGCTGACGGTGTATGGCGACGAGAAGAACCAAATATATTTCCCGGGCTATTTCAAGACACCGACCTTCGGCTTCGCGGCGTTCCATCAGTCTACGTATAATAATCTGTTCACCGAAGGGCTCTCCGTCACGGCGGGTATCAGGCTGGACTACGAGAAGGCGAAGATGGACTACGACTCGAAGGTCGACAGCATGAAGATCGGCGTGTCGATGATGGGTCGTCCTCTCGGGACGCTCCCTGTGGAGACGCAGCTGAAGGGGGAGACGGAGCAGGACTTCCTGCAGGTCTTGCCGAAGGTGTCGCTGCGCTATCAGTGCAGCCCGCGCACGTTCACTTACCTCTCCGTGGCAAAAGGCTACAAGACGGGAGGCTACAACGTGCAGATGTTTGGCGACCTTGTGCAAGACTATGCCAAGTATGACCTGATGAACAAATTTGTTCCCTCGGAGGCAGAAAAGAATATCCCCTCGGAAGTGGAGCAGGTGGCGTCCTACAAGCCGGAACACAGTTGGAACTACGAACTGGGTATCCGCAGCGAACTGATAAAAAACCGACTGATGGCCGAGCTTACATTATTCTATATGGATGTAGAGAACATCCAGCTGACCACGTTTGCCGAAAACGGTAGCGGACGTATGATTACCAACGGAGGTGCGGCAGACAGTTATGGCGCAGAGCTCAGCCTCCGCAGCCTTATTGCCGAAGGTCTTACTGCCGATGTGAACTACGGCTTCACCCGTGCCATCTTCCGCAACTACACGGCGATAGACAAGACAAACAACTCGGAAGTGAGCTACAAAGGTTGCTTCGTGCCCTACACCCCGCGACACACCGTAAGCCTCGGATTGCATTACAC
>CAVIFD010000183.1:0-4122 GCA_963641545.1 bacterium
TAAAGGGCTTCGGACGGAATATTTATGCCCTTTTGGGTTTTAGCGGACAGCAATAAATGTTAAACATTTCTTCTGCGAGATTGATCATCGTGTCGTACGCCTTGGAGCGGAGCTTTTCCAGCTCCAGATCCTTCTCGAGGCGTTTTTTCTCTGCTTCGAGCTCCTTTATCCTTTCTTCGGGATTCTTCTTCTTTGCCATTTCTTCTTCTGATTTGTTATCGGGCAAAGGTATCGATTCCTCGTGAAGGAACTTGTCCATCCAGCTATACAACACGTACTTGCTGCTGAGTTTGTAACGCTCTACAACCGCCTGTGCCGGCTCTCGATCCTGATAGTATTCCGTCACTATCTTCCTTTTCTCTTCATCGTCATAGATGAATTTCTCCTGTGGAACATCCACCGTCTCGAACTCTCCGTCCTCCCTCAGATGGAGCTCGCTTTTCTTCCTTGTTTCTATCTTCATTTTACTATACGTTTTTGCCTCGTATAGTGTCAACTTTTTTCAGGGAAAGACAGCGGAGTGCTCCGTAATGATTTCCGCCGTGGCAGAAAGGATTAAATCTTCTTTTCGATGATTGCCTGAACGACGTTTATCACGTAGTCGCCCAGTTTTTCCGACTCGCCGACAAGGTCCATATAGTACACGCCGTCCTGGTAGTGATACTTCTTGCCATTGACATCTTCCATGTTGCGAATCTTGAGCTGATTGCGGTAGTTGTTGATCTCGTTTTCGATGTTGTACGACGGGTTGATGTCGTCCGATGTCACCTCAGACATGTTGAGGATCTCGTTCATACGGCTCAGAGCCTTGTCGAGGAGGGTAAACATTTGGTCGATGTTGTGGTTCTGGTCGTCCGTAAACACCGACTTGCCTTCGTTGCGGCGGCGGATGCCACGAGCCAGGTTGTTGCACGAGTCTGCAATGCTCTCTATCTCTGTCACGGCGCGGAGCATGACGCGTATCTCTTCCTTGCTCTCCGAGCTTAGGCGGCCCTCGGCGACGAGCGTCAGGTAGTTGGCTATCTCAACCTCCATACGGTCGCTTATGCTCTCGTATTTCTCCACGCGGCTGTATATCTTCAGGAACTTATCCTCGTCTTTCTCGTAATACAGATCCTTCACCATGCCGAACATACGCTGCGTGCGCTCGCCGAACACGGCTATCTCCTTCTTTGCCTGCATAAGCGAAAGCTCGGAGGTGGAGAGCATGCCCGACGGGATATATTTCAGCTGGAACTCTTCCTCGTCGCTCACGTTCTTCGGCTTGATGATTACCGAGCAGACATACACGTAGAACTTGACGAACCAGATCATGATGCATACGTTCGTTATGTTGAAAGCCGTATGGAAGAGCGAGAGCCCGTACGACACGGAGACCTGCAGCGTCATCAGCTGCTGCCGGAGAGCCTGCAGATGCGGGTCGGTGAGCGGTGCATCGGAGGTAATAAGCGAGATTGTTGCCGGATCGAGCGTACCGAGGAACTGTTCCATCGCGGTGGGGTCGCCCGGACCGTAGTTGGTGACAATCCACGACACCGCGCTCGTAAACGGATAGAACAACACCATCACCCAGCATACGCCGAACACGTTGAACATAAGATGTGCAATCGCCGCACGGCGGGCAGACACATTTGCCGAGATAGCAGCGAGATTTGCCGTGATGGTCGTACCGATGTTTTCTCCCAATATCATGGCAGCAGCCATCTCGAAAGGTATCCACCCCTGCGTACACATGATAAGCGTGATGGCAACGGTGGCACTCGACGACTGTACGATGACGGTAAGTATCGTTCCAAGGGCAAGGAATATGAAAAGCGACAGATAGCCCATCGAGGTATAGTCCTGAAGGAAGGAGAGTATCTGCGGGTTGCTCTGCAGGTCGGGCACCGACGACTTCAGATACGACAGCCCCATGAACAGAAAGGCGAAACCCATCAAAAACTCGCCGAGCGATTTCCTTTTGCTCTTACCCGAGAAGATGAGCGGAATGCAGAGGGCAATGATGGGTAGCGAGAAGGCACTTATGTCGACCTTAAACCCGAAGATGGAAATGATCCATGCCGTTACAGTCGTACCGACGTTGGCACCCATGATGACACTGATCGACTGCGTAAGGGTAAGAAGCCCGGCGTTGACAAAGCTGACGACCATCACCGTTGTCGCGCTCGACGACTGTATCAACGCTGTTATAAGGATACCTGTCAAAACACCGGTGAAGCGGTTGGTGGTCATCACCGAAAGGATGCTGCGGAGCTTGTCGCCGGCAACCTTTTGCAATCCCTCACTCATTACCTTCATTCCGTAGAGGAACATACCCAATGCTCCTACAAGGGTGAGGAAATCAAAAAAAGAATAGTCCATTTATTTGAATTTTGCGGAAAACGGGAACAGCCGGGAAGTACATCCGTCCAATATCCCTACTTTTACGCGGGCAAAACTACGAATAATAACTGATTTGGTATGTCTGACACAATTACAATTTACTGCAAGAACAACAACGTCCGGAGGGAGGTCCCCGTAGGTTCTTCCTTGTCGGATATCTACACGATGGTCGGTGCGCCGCTGCGGTATACGCCGATGAATGCGAAGGTGAACAACCGTATTGAAGGTCTCGGGTATCGCTGCTGGCAGCCGAAGGATGTGGAGTTTGTGGACTGCACTCAGCCCGCCGGGCTTCGCACATATGTCCATTCGCTTTGCCATATCTTCTCGAAGGCGGTGAACGACGTGCTGCCTGCTGCCACGCTCAAGCTGGAACATTCCATCTCGAAAGGTTACTACTGCGTTATCCGCGGCACGGAGAAGAAGCCGGATGCGGAGATGATCGGGAAGATAAAGAAGCGCATGAGCGAGATTATCGATGCCGACCTGCCGTTCAAGCACCGGACGGTCCGGACGACGGATGCCGCCGCGCTTTTCCGCAGTCGGGGGATGAACGACAAGGCGCAGCTGGTGGAGACGGCAGGGATGCTCTACACCTCTTACTATGAGCTGGACGGCTACGTGGATTTCTTCTACGGTTGCCTGACACCCTCGACGGGGTACGTCCGGCTGTTCGACATCGTCCCGTATTTCGACGGCGTGCTGCTCATGGCTCCGAAGCAGAGCAACCCGACGGAGCCGGAGCAGATGGTAAGGCAGGACAAGATGTTCGGAGTATACAAGCAGCACCTCGAGCTTCAGCGGATGTTGGGCATGAACAACGTGGGCGACCTCAACCGTGCCATCGCGGGCGGTCATGCCTCGGAAGTGATACTTGTGTCGGAGGCGATGCAGGAGAAGCAGGTGGCAAAGATCGCGGAAGAGATTGCCGAGCGTTATCGCGACGGCGTGCGTATCGTGCTTATCTCCGGTCCATCGTCGTCGGGCAAGACGACGTTCTGCAAGCGGCTGTCGGTGCAGCTGGTGACGAACATGCTGCGCCCCGTTGCCATCTCGCTCGACGACTACTTCGTCGACAGGGACAAGACACCGCGCGACGAGACGGGCGACTACGACTTCGAGTCGCTCTACGCGCTCGACCTGCCATACCTCAACAGCGACATAAAGAAGCTGCTTGCGGGCGAGGAGATAGAGGTGCCCTGCTTCAATTTCGAGACGGGTACGAGGATATATAAAGGAAAGAAGCTGAAGATGCACGACAACTCGGTGCTGGTGATGGAAGGCATCCACGCGCTTAACCCCGAGCTTACGTCGATGATCGACGACAGCCGCAAGTATCGCGTGTATGTCTCCGTGCTTACATCCATCTCGCTCGACAACCACAACCGCATACCGACAACCGACAACCGTCTGCTGCGGCGTATCATCCGCGACTACCGTTTCCGCGGCTGCTCGGCAACGGACACCATCGCCCGCTGGCAGAGCGTGCGGCGGGGCGAAGACAAATGGATCTTCCCCTACCAGGAGAATGCCGACGCCATGTTCAACAGTGCCATGATATACGAGCTGGCAGCGCTGCGCAAGTTTGCCGAGCCTGTCCTGGCAGAGGTGCGCGAAGACGCTGCGGAGAATGCCGAGGCTTACCGTCTGCTGAAGTTCCTGCATTACTTCAACCATATCCCCGACGCAGGGCTGCCGGGCTCATCCTTGTTGCGTGAGTTCCTTGGCGGAGGGGTGTTC
>CAVIFD010000184.1:0-4077 GCA_963641545.1 bacterium
GTTGCTTGTCAGTGTGGCAGGGGCTTTTCCTCCGGCGGCTGCGGCAGATGCCTTTTCCGTTTCCGGCTTCATGGTGTCGGGGGCATCAACCTCTTCCGTGGTTTGTGCGTCTGCCAAAAGCTCTTCAGCCGTAAGAGCTTTCTCTTCGCCGCTCCCTGCGGCGGGAAGTGTCAGCGCAGTGTTCTTCGCATCGAAAACAAAACTTTCGCGCTCCGGCGGAAGGCAGGTCTCGTCGTTACACGCCATGAATTCCACTTCGCCCTCGATCTTGAACTTTTTCACGTCGGTGACCCGCACCTTCTGTGTGAACGTCACGGCATCAGGGAACCAGCGGAGATCCATGCCGAACTGTTCGTCGTAGACAACCTTCGGCTTGGTGTCTGCCACAGGCTCGCCGCTGAGCTCCGCCCCTTTGACCTTCTCAAAGGTGAACGACGTGGAGACGGGTCCGCCCTCGGGAAGGTTCATGTCGTACAGGTGCCAGCCTTTCTCGATGGAGGCAGTGAACACGATGTTCTTCTCAGCCGTCGGCGTGTCTTCAATATGGATTTTCCACTTCACAGGTTGGTGTATCTGTGCCTGCAAACCGAGTGCTGCGAACAGCGGCAGCACTATGCTGATTATTCTCTTCATTATTATATGGTGCATATTGTTTTCCGGTTTTTCTTATCGTGCAAGGGAAAGGAACGCATCGGGAGTGCGCGTGTCGAAACGCATCTCCATGCCCGTCACGGGGTGTATGAAGTGCAGCTTTCGGGCATGGAGCATGAGTCTTCCCGCAGGGTCGGTCTCGGCTCCGTATTTGTAGTCGCCCGCAACGGGATGCCCGATGGACTGCATCTGTACGCGTATCTGATTCTTGCGCCCCGTCTCAAGGTCGAGCTCAAGAAGGGAGTAACGCCCGTTGCTTTTCACCACACGGTAGCGCGTGATGGCTTCCTTGCCGTCTCCTTCGGCAGTGACGTACACCTGCATCTTTCTGTTCTCCGTCAGATTGGAGACAAGCAGGTCCGTATCCCTTTCGGGCCGTCCTTCCACAACGGCAACGTAGGTGCGCTCCGTGATGGCGGTGTTCCAGTTCGACTGAAGGCTCTTCTGCACCTCGGGGTCCTTTGCAAACATCATAAGTCCCGACGTGTCGCGGTCCAAGCGGTGAAGGATGAATATCTTGTTCCTCGGGTCGGTCTTCTTCACGTAATCGCTGAGGATATGATAGGCTGTGCGCTCCCTCACGCGGGCATTGGCAACGGAGAGAAGTCCGTTTTTCTTGTTCACAACGATAAGGTAGTCGTCTTCCCACACGATGTTGAGCAGCGGATTGCGCAGCTCCGCCTTTCCGCGCTCGTAGCTCACCATCACCTCGTCTCCCGCCCTGAGGGGGGTGTCGAACTGCGTCGTCACCCTGCCGTTCACCAGTATCTGACGGTGTGCGAGGAGTGCCTTGACGGAGCTTCGGCTCTGCTCGCTCAGCAGGCGGAAGAGAAATGCCAGCAGCGTGTCGTCTTCTTCCACCTTTACCCTCCGTCCCCTGGGTGCCCGCTTCGGTAGGGGCTTACAGCTTGATTTCTTTCCCATTTTCTTTTCTTTAATGCCCCGCAAAAGTAGTTTTTCTTTTTGTAATAGGTATAAGGGGCATATCAACGGCGGGAAGGAGGCTGTGGGCACGGGATGACAACGATGATTTTGCAGGGAAGCCGCCGAAGGCATGCAAAACCCTCATGCAATTTGCATGAAGACTTTGCGTGCGCAAAATTCGTCCATGCAATTTGCGGGAAGGAATTGCGTGCACAAAATTGTCTCAAGAAAATCCGCGGAGGACTTTGCGTGCGCAATCTTGCCGTTCGGTTGGCGCAGAAGGGCAGTGATGGGCAGAGGCGGTCTCTTTTGCTACTCTTTGGGAAAAACGTATATTTGCGCCGCTCAAATTCGCAGTCGAAACTGTATCGGAAAATGAAAACTCATCTTTATAAAACGTTTGCGGCACTGCTTTTCTCGGGGTTGCTCCTCGCAGGTTGTAACACCCGGACAAAGACGGCAGAAAACGCCGTCGCGTTCGACTCCCTTCGCGTCGATATGACACGTCACCTTCTCGATGGTCACGACAATCCGCACTGTAACCTCCGGATGGATTTTACTTTCCCCGTGAAGTTTGCCGACAAGGAGATTCTCCGTAAGATTCAGCATAAGTTCGCTAAAGATTACTTCGGCGAAGACTATGCAGAGCTCCTTCCCAAGGAGGCAGCCGACAAATACGTGGAGGATTACTTGGCGAGCTACAAAAGTCTGGAGAATGAATATAAGGAAGAGATGAAACGTGATGACGGGATGCCCGTCGAGGCGTGGTATTCCTACTACGAGACCTCGTCGAACGAGATCACATACAACAGTAACGGAATACTGAGCTACACGGTCTATGTCGAGGGCTACACAGGCGGTGCCCACGGCTCGCATTCCACAACGAATCATTCCTTAAGCCTCAAGACGGGCGAGGAGATAACCGAAGACGACCTCTTTGTCGACGGCTGCCGGAGCGATCTGGCTCTTATCCTTGTCGACAAGATTGCCCGGCAAAACAACGTTGCAGACGCAAAGGACCTTGAGGATATAGGTTTCTTCAGCGTGGATGAGATTGTCCCGAACGGAAATTTCCTAATTGGCGAAGAGGGTATCACCTATACATTCAACGAATACGAGATAGCGGCATACGTTGTAGGCGCGACGAGCGTGCTCATCCCCTACGAAGAGCTGCGTCACCTCTTGAAAGACGATTGTCCCGTCGCACAAATGGCTTATTAACCCCGCGCATCTTTCATGGAACTGATAAAAACTTATTTCCCGGAGCTTAGCGAAGCGCAGTTGGCACAGTACGAGGCTTTGTACGATCTGTACGCGGACTGGAACGCGAAGATAAACGTCATCTCGCGTAAGGACATAGGTAACCTGTACCTGCATCACGTGCTCCACTCGCTCGGGATAGTGAAGATGCTGCGGTTTAAGGCTGGCACGGCTGTTATGGACATCGGCACGGGCGGAGGCTTCCCTGGCATACCGCTGGCTGTGTTCTTCCCCGAAGTGACGTTCCATCTTGTGGACAGCATAGGGAAAAAGATTAAGGTGGCGCAGGCTGTGGCGGATGCGATAGGTCTGAGGAACGTCACCTTCCGCCATTGCCGCGTGGAAGAAGAGAAGCGGATGTTCGATTTCGTGGTAAGTCGCGGCGTAATGCCCCTCGCAGACCTCGCGAAGCTCTCGCGAAAGAACATAAGCCGCGAGCAGCGCAACGCACTCCCCAACGGCATAATATGTCTCAAGGGCGGCGAAATAGAGCACGAGATTTTGCCGTTCCGAAAGCAGGCTGTCGTCATCAGTCTGGGCGATTATTTCAAGGAAGAGTTTTTTAGCACTAAAAAAGTAGTCTACGTACCCCTATGATAACGATACAGACATTCGTGTTCAACTATTTTCGCGAGAATACCTACGTGCTCTTCGACGAGACGCGCGAGGCAGTCATCATCGACTGCGGCTGCCGCCGTGCGCCGGAAGAGAAGACGTTGAGCGACTTCATCGCGGAGAACAGACTGACGGTGAAACAGCTCCTGTGCACTCACCTGCACTTGGATCATATCTTCGGCAATCCGTTTGTGCTCGACACCTACAATGTGTCGCCCCGCGCACATACGCTCGACGTGGAGCAGCTGCCAAAGGCAAGCGAGCAGGCTCGGGGGGCTTTCGGCTTGCATGGTGAGTTCAGGGATATCCCCGTCCGTGAGCCGCTCTCGGAAGGCGAGGTGATAAAGTTCGGAGCGTCGGAGATAAAAGTGCTCCACGTCCCGGGTCATTCCCCCGGCAGCCTTGCTTTCCACAGTGAGAAGGACGGTTTCGTGATAGTGGGAGATGCCTTGTTCTTAGGGAGCATAGGGCGCACGGACCTTTGGGGCGGAAGCCACGAGCAGCTTATCGCCTCCATACACGACAAGATCCTTTCGCTCCCGGGCGAGACGGTTATTTACCCTGGTCACGGATCTCGGACAAGCGTGACCCTCGAGAAACAGAACAATCCGTATTTATAACACAATA
>CAVIFD010000185.1:0-4074 GCA_963641545.1 bacterium
CCAGTCCGTATTGTGTATGCGAGTTCATCGTCTGGGCATACACGTAGTACTGCTCCTTATCATCCTGCACCAGCCAGCCCTTATCCTGAAACTTACGGAAGTTCTCCGCCGCCTTCTCGTAGACGGCAGGGTCGTGCTCGTCGGTCCCCACAGGGAAGTCGATCTCCGGCTTGATGATATGATAGAGCGACTTCTCGTTGCCCCGAGCTTCCTCGCGTGCTTCCTCGGAGTTGAGCACGTCGTATGGACGCGACGCCACTTCCTTTATCAGCTCCTTCGGCGGACGAATGCCTTTGAACGGTTTTATCTTTGCCATAACAGGGGGAGATTACTTGTTTACTCTGAATTTCTCGTTGCCGTTCTTCAGGAAGTCCACAATCTGTCGGGCGGCAGCGATACCTGCATTGATGTTTGCCTCGGCAGTCTGTGCCCCCATCTTCTTGGGCGTACCGAAGTAACGGTCGGGATACCCTGCAGCCAGGTCGGCATCCACCTCCGGCTTGATGTCGGTGATATACTTGAAGTCCGGACGTTCTTCCATCATCTTCACGAGCCCTGCCTCGCAGATAACCTCCTTACGTGCGGTGTTGACAAGGACGGCACCCTTGGGCATCGAGTTCATCAGCTCGAAGTTGATAGACCCCTTGGTCTCGGCTGTTGCAGGGATATGCAAAGACACAATTTGGCACGACTTGAACAATTCCGCAGTGGAAGCCACGGCTTTCACGCCGTCCTTCTCTATTACCTCTGCAGGGCAGAAAGCATCGTAAGCATATACATCCATGCCGAAGCCTTTTGCTATGCGAGCCACGTTGCGTCCCACATTGCCGTAAGCCAGGATACCGAGCTTCTTGCCTTTCAGCTCCGTTCCGGAAGTGCCGTTATAGAAGTTACGCACGGCATATACCAACAAGCCGAACACCAGCTCGGCAACGGCATTGGAGTTCTGCCCCGGAGTGTTCATCACGCAAACATTGTGAGCCGTGGCAGAGGCGAGGTCCACATTGTCGTATCCCGCACCGGCACGAACCACAATCTTCAGCTTCTTTGCCGCATCCAACACTTCTGCGTCGACCACGTCGCTGCGGATAATCACGGCATCGGCATCCTTCACTGCGTCCAGCAGCTCTTTCTTGTCCGCATACTTCTCGAGAAGGGCAAGCTCACAGCCCGCACCCTCAACGACCTCACGGATACCGTTCACCGCTATCGCGGCGAACGGCTTGCTTGTAGCAACCAATACTTTTGTCATGGCTTAATGGAGTTTTTCGAATTCTTTCATTGTGGCAACCAAAGCCTCGACGCTGCTCTTAGGCATGGCGTTGTAGAGAGATGCACGGAACCCACCGACAGAACGGTGACCCTTGATACCAACCATGCCGGCAGCCGTGGCGAACTTGTTGAACTCGTCTTCCAGCTCCTTGTATTCGTCGTTCATAACGAAGCATACATTCATGATGGAGCGGTCTTCGGGCACCACCGTCCCACGGAACAGTTTGTTACGGTCGATCTCGTCATACAGTATGGCAGCCTTCTCGATGTTCTTCTTCTCGATCGCCTTGATGCCGCCCAGCTCCTTGTACCATTTCAGGGTCTGCAGCGCTGCATAGATCGGGAACACGGGAGGAGTGTTGAACATGGAATCTTTCTTGATATGCGTGTTGTAGTTCAGCATTGTCGGGATCTTGCGGTCCACATGACCCAGGGCATCCGTGCGGACAATAGCCAGCGTAACGCCTGCCGGCGCAAGGTTCTTCTGCGCTCCGGCATAGATGATGTCATACTTCGACACATCCACCGGACGGGAGAATATATCCGAAGACATATCTGCCACCAGACGCACGTTCACGTCCGGATCAAAGCGCATCTCCGTTCCGTAGATGGTGTTGTTCGAAGTGAAATGGAAATAATCCGAGTCCGCTGCCACCTTATAGTCCTTGGGGATGTAAGTGTAGTTCGCTTCTTTCGACGAGGCAACCACATCCACTTCGCCGAACAGCTCGGCTTCCTTGATGGCTTTCGATGCCCACGTACCTGTGTCGAGGTAAGAGGCTTTCTTGTTCAACAGGTTGAACGGCACCATGCAAAACTGCAGGCTTGCGCCGCCGCCCAAGAACACCACCTCGTAGCCCGCCGGCACATCCAGCAACTCTTTTATCAATGCCCGTGCCTCGTCGTTCACCGCTACAAACTCCTTACTTCTGTGGGATATTTCAAGAATGGACAACCCCGTACCTGCGAAATCCTCAACTGCTGCCGCTGCATTCTTGATTGTGTATTCACTCAGAATGGACGGCCCTGCATAAAAATTGTGCTTCTTCATGTCAATTTCATTTTATTGTTATGTACTATTCAATTCTTCAAAAACGGACGGCTAAAGTAGATATTATCTTGCAATATGAAAAGCAACGCCCGAAATTATTGACAAAACCGCTCGCCCCAGAGAGCTTTCAAACGCTCGAGGAGCTTCTGCTCCGCAGGGTTATTCTGCACGTGCCAAAAGCGCCGGTCGGCGATTTCTTTGGGCAGGTAGTCTTGCCTTACGAAGTTGTTTTCGTAGTCGTGCGCATACTTGTATTCCTTCCCGTAGCCAAGCTCTTTCATCAAGCCGGTCGGAGCGTTGCGCAGATGGAGCGGGACGGGGAGGTTGCCCGTCTCTTCAACCAAGGCAAGGGCATCGCCGATTGCCTTGTAAGCGGAATTGCTCTTCGGGCTGCTCGCGAGATATATCGTTGTCTCGGCAAGGATGATGCGACCCTCGGGCCAACCTATCTTCTTCAGTGCATCGAAGCAGGCATTCGCCAGCAGCAGTGCATTGGGATTGGCAAGCCCAATGTCTTCGGAAGCCGAGATAACCAGCCTGCGGGCAATGAACTCGGGGTCTTCGCCGCCTGCCACCATACGTGCCAGCCAATAGACGGCGCCGTCGGGATCGCTCCCCCGTATGGATTTGATGAAAGCGGAGATGATGTCGTAGTGCATCTCCCCGCCCTTGTCGTATGCCGCAGGGTTTTCCTGCAGGCGGTCCACAACCTTGCTGTCCGTTATCTCCACGGTGTCCGTCTCTTCTGCCGCAACGACAAGCTCCAGTATGTTGAGCAGCTTACGGGCATCCCCGCCGGAGTAGCGCAGCATAGCGTCGGTCTCCGTCAGGATGATGTTCTTTTCCTTCATCACCACATCTTCCGCAATGGCACGGCGAAGCAGCTTGAGCAGGTCGTCTCTGCCCAGCGGCTTCAAGACATACACCTGACACCGCGACAGGAGCGGACGTATAACCTCGAAAGACGGATTTTCCGTCGTCGCGCCGATAAGCGTGACAGTGCCCGTCTCCACGGCACTCAGCAGAGAGTCTTGCTGCGACTTGCTGAAACGGTGTATCTCGTCGATAAACAATATCGGCGACACGGAGCCGAAGAAACGGCTGCTTTTTGCCTTCTCAATCACGTCGCGCACATCCTTCACCCCCGAGCTGATCGCGCTCAGCGTAAAGAAAGGAGCCTCCAGCTTACGGGAGATGATCCTTGCCAGCGTTGTCTTGCCCACGCCCGGCGGTCCCCATAATATAAAGGAAGGAACCCGCCCTGCGTCGATCATCTTCCGCAGCACGGCACCCCTGCCCACAAGATGCTCCTGCCCGATGTATTCATCCGGTGTCTTGGGCCGTAATCTCTCTGCTAAAGGTTGCATTATTTAATCCTCGTCATCAACATCCCCATCCTTGTCGATGGTAAACCTCAGCTTGGTTTCCTTAGGATATATCCTCGAGAGGTTCTTTGCCGAAACGGTCGAAGATGTTCCGGAACTTTTAATTTCCGCACCTTCCTCCAGCTTTTCTCCGGTTATCGAGTTTGTCTCATAACTCGCAACCGTGAGGTAGTACCCGAAGCTCAGCTTGTACGACACATCGGCGGTAAGGTCCACCTCCGGACGAACCTCTTCACGTATTGTTATTATCAGCGTATTGGGGAACTTAGGATTTGTCTTTTCTATCGTACCCTTATCCTCGTCGCTCATTTCAAGCACTTCCCCTTCTTCGTTTTCCCATGCATACATACAAGTTGTCCGTATCAC
>CAVIFD010000186.1:0-4060 GCA_963641545.1 bacterium
TCTGGATGTGGAAGTGCGCAACGAGATTATAGCGAATGCTCTGAGGGCCGATTCTCTTGAGCGGATGATATCTGTGCAGTCGCTCTACTTGGAGAATATTGCCGGTATTTTCTCCGGCACGATAGACCTTGATTCCATTCGCAGGATTGATACTCTGGCACGCATAGATGCCGGCTATGAGATACCGCGCAGCCCGAAGGAAGAAAAATTTGTAAAGACCTTTGAGGAAGAAGAGAAGTATAACCTGACGGTGCTGAGCCCGAATCCCGCCCCCACCGACGGTGTGTTTTTCTATAAGCCTGTGAACGGTGTGATATCCTCGCACTATAATGCCAAGAACCATCATTATGGGGTGGACCTTGTGGCAGCGCCGAAGGAAAGCGTGCTTGCCACCCTGGAGGGTACGGTGGTGTTTACGGGGTTCGACCCGAACGTGGGGAATGTCATTCAGGTGCAACACAAGAACGGATTTCTCTCCGTCTACAAACACAACGAGTTGCTGTTGAAAGAAATTGGCGACCGCGTGAAAGCCGGCGAGGCCATTGCTTTGGTAGGAAACACGGGAAAGTTGTCTACCGGTCCGCATCTCCATTTCGAGTTGTGGTATAAAGGTGCGCCGATCAATCCCGAAGAATACATTGCTTTTTGAATCGATGAAAAGAACGTTAGCTATATTAGGTTCCACCGGCTCGATAGGGACACAGGCTTTGGAGGTGGTCAGCGAACACAGCGACCTCTTTGAGGTGTATGCCCTCACAGCCAATAATAACGTGGATTTGCTGATAGACCAGGCACGCAAATACATGCCTGAAGTGGTGGTTGTTGCCAACGAACAGAAATATCCCGAGCTGAAGGAAGCTCTCGAGGACTTGCCCATAAAGGTGTGGGCGGGTTCGGAAGCCATCTCGCAGGTAGTGCAGTCGGAGCCCATCGACATGGTCTTGACCGCCATGGTGGGCTATTCCGGACTGAAACCCACCATTGCTGCCATCCGTGCCGGAAAGGCGATAGCTCTGGCAAACAAGGAGACTCTTGTTGTGGCAGGCGAGCTGATTACCTCCTTGGCGGCGGAGCATAAGACGGCAATCCTGCCTGTCGACTCGGAGCATTCGGCCATCTTCCAGTGTTTGGTGGGAGAGTGGGACAACACCGTGGAGAAAATCCTTCTCACGGCTTCCGGAGGACCGTTCCGCACGAAAACGATGGAGGAACTCTCGAGCGTTACCAAGGCACAGGCCCTGAAACACCCGAATTGGAATATGGGTGCGAAGATTACCATCGACTCTGCCTCGATGATGAACAAGGGCTTCGAGATGATTGAGGCCAAGTGGCTGTTTGGCGTAACGCCCGAGCAGATCCGGATTGTGGTTCATCCGCAGTCGGTCATCCATTCCATGGTGCAGTTCGAAGACGGGGCGGTAATAGCCCAGTTGGGTATTCCGGACATGAAACTCCCCATAAGCTATGCCTTCTCTTATCCCAAGCGACTAATAAGCAAGGCACCGAGGCTGGACTTCATGCAATATTCCGCACTGACGTTCGAAGAACCCGACATGAAGCGTTTCCGCAATTTGGCATTCGCCTTCGAGGCCGTGCGCCGAGGAGGGAATATGCCGTGCATACTGAATGCCGCCAACGAAGTGGTTGTGGCTGCCTTCCTCAGGGACGAGATAGGCTTCCTCGGGATGAGCGACGTGATAGAAAAGACAATGGGGAAGGTGCCGTTCATAGCGACGCCTACCTACGAAGATTATGTGGCTACCGATGCCGAGGCGCGTCGGGTGGCATCTCAAATGATAAACTAATAAACAAAAAAAGATGGAGACATTTCTAATAAGAGCACTGCAGCTTATACTGAGCTTATCGATATTGGTTATTGTGCATGAGTTCGGGCATTTCATTTTTGCCCGCATTTTCAAAGTCAGGGTAGAGAAGTTCTACCTTTTCTTCGACCCGTGGTTCTCGCTGTTCAAGTTCAAGCCCAAGAACAGCGACACGGAGTATGGCATCGGTTGGTTGCCTTTGGGAGGCTATTGCAAGATTTCGGGCATGATAGACGAGAGCATGGACAAGGAAGCCATGGCGCAACCTGCCAAGCCCTATGAGTTTCGTTCCAAACCTGCCGGTCAGCGTCTGATGATTATGATTGGTGGGGTGCTGTTCAACTTCCTCCTGGCGTTGTTTATCTATTCCATGGTGCTTTATACCTGGGGAGAGACCTATCTGCCGCTGAAGAACATGAAGCACGGAATGTATTACAGCGAAGCGTTCCACGAGATTGGTTTCAAGGACGGCGATATCCTTCTCAAGGCAGACGGCGAGGAGCTTGACAGGCTTAGTCCGGCTACGTTCCGCAAGGTTGTGGAAGCAGGCCATGTGACGGTGCTGCGCGACGGCGTGGAAACGACCATCACGGTGCCCGAAGACATGATGCAGCGTTTCATGCGCGAGGGAAAGGGCTTTGCCAATCCCAACCGCGTACCTATGGTGATAAAGAATCTCACGAGCGAGGAATCGCCTGCCGCCCTTGCCGGACTGAAGGCGGGCGACAGCATTGTGTCTGTCAACGGACAGGCAACACCGCTGTTTGAGCAGGTTGCTCCGCTGTTGGCGCAAAACAAAGGGCAGGAGATTACGATAGGCTTCTATCGCGACGGGGCGGAACGCACTGTGGTTGTCCGTCCGGACACTGCCGGCATGATCGGGGTTGCCCTGAAGAGTGCCGAAGACCTCTATCCGACCGTTACCCGCACGTATGGCTTCTTCGAATCGTTTCCTGCCGGCATCCGTCTTGGCGTGAATACCTTGAAAGGCTACGTCAGCGATATGAAATATGTCTTCACGAAGGAGGGTGCCTCGAGCCTCGGCGGCTTCGGCACGATAGGGAAGATCTTCCCTGCCGTATGGAACTGGCAGATGTTCTGGATGCAGACTGCCTTCCTCTCCATTATCCTTGCCTTCATGAACATATTGCCCATACCGGCTCTCGACGGTGGGCACGTGATGTTCCTCTTGTATGAGGTTGTTGCCCGCCGCAAGCCGAGCGACAAGTTCCTCGAACACGCGCAGATGGTCGGAATGTTCCTCCTCTTCGCCTTGCTTCTCTACGCGAACGGCAACGACCTGTTCCGCTTCCTTTTGGGTCACTAAGGGGGAAAAGGAAGTTTCGGGGCACCCCGAAATCGTTACAAAGTGCTCCGTGATCCTTTCGGGGCATCCCGAAACCATTACAGAGTGCTCCGTGATCCTTTCGGGGCATCCGGAAACCATTACAGAGTGCTCCGTGATCCCTTCGGGGCATCCGGGAACCATTACAGAGTGCTCCGTGATCCTTTCGGGGCTCCCCGAAACCGTTTCGATGGCAGTAAAAACAAAATGCCCGAAGCGTGCAGCCTCGAGCATCGTGTTTTCTACTGTTGACCCCAAGAAGAGGTCACGTACATATCCTTATTTTGCCAATGTCTCGTTGATGGAATCAAGGATCTTCTTCGCGTTGGCGTTTGCAGCGTTGAGGGCAACTGCCTGCTCCATGTATTCCTTCGCTTTCTTCATCTGAACGTCTGCCTTGGCTTTCTCGGCTTCATACTTGGCAGGGTCGGTTGCCGCAGCCAAGATCTTCGCGCCTTCGTTGTAGTACATCGCGCCCAAGCTGTATAGCGCGTTCTCCTTATATTTCGCGTTGCCCACGATCAGCACGTCCTTAAACAGCTCCTCAGCCTTTGCCACGTTGCCGCTCTTCTGTGCAGCCTGCCCTTGCTTGATGCAATAGACGTAGAGCAGCTTCTCCAAGTCGGCATCGCCCGGCTTCGCCTTCAGCCCTTCCTCAACGGTAGCGGCAAACTCGGCTGCCTTGTTGAGGTTGCGCAGCGACATAGCCTTGCCGGCGTAGGCATCGTCGATGTTCTTGTTTTTCTTAATCGCCAAATCATAATACTTCACAGCCTCCTCGTATTTCTTGGCTTGAAAGGCAGCGAACGCACAGTTGAACACGCGGTCCGCATCTTCGTTGTTAGTCTGTTTCAGAAACCCGTCGTACTTCGTGAATGCCTCCGCATAGTTC
>CAVIFD010000187.1:0-2388 GCA_963641545.1 bacterium
ATTACCAACGGGATCGCTACCGCTCACACAAGGAACGCCTTGATATCCGATGTTGGAGTTTGCAATGACACGTCCGTCAGGCAGATAAGTACCGTCATAGAATTCCAAATCCGGTTCTTCGTTTTCCACCAATGGCTTATAACCCGAACCATCGAGTTTCACTTCATATACGTTCCAACGTCTGTCGTCAGCACTCATCAATGTCGTAAACATCACGCGGTCTGCATCCCAATGCAATCTCAAATCCGCTATAGAAGCATCTGCTACAACCGGTTTGAAAATGCTCTTCATTTGCATATCTCCACGCAAGTCTGTCAGCTCAACGATTTCGGCATCAAAACCACTACGGCGTGCCGACTCTTGATTACTCCAGTTGTTTGCCTGTGTACCCAAATCCGGAGCCATTGCCTGACGTGCTCTTGAACCTAACTTATAACGGACAGCAACAATCTTGTCTGCATCCAACAACGGGTTACCTACAAGGATGGCTTTTTTATACGCCAATGCCTTACGGGCATCGGCTATTGCCTGTGCATCGTCTTTATAAATGCCGCCGAAACCTTTCTGCTGAAGTTTTACCAACTCGTCCAGCATCGGCTGATATTTGGCTGCATCATAACCTTTCTGTTTGCTCATATCCGCAAAAGCCATCTTGATCGCCTCAACGTTCAGCCAATCCAACTCTCCCTGCAAGGCATAGATATCTTGAAGTTTTTCAAACAGCTCCAAATACTTGCGGCTTTGAGTTGTAACATCTTTCTCTTCGGCAATCTGTTTGACAACCCCCGTATAGTAAGAGCCGTCTTTCAAGCGTCCGACCATTGTCTCCACCGCCTGCTTTTCAACAGACGCATCCGGAGTAATCAGCCACGTATCCAAACCACCCATCAGAGTTCCCAACAGACCTATCTGTATAGGATATTTTGCGATAAGCTCATCGCCGACAAATTGCGGAACAACGTTCAATGCCTGGAAATACACACTACCGCCATGAGAAGTATCGTCTATACCGACTTCTGCCTCAAAGCGAACATATTCACCTTTGATAGGATAAACCAATGTTCCGTTTGCATGACAGAAAACACCATGTTTATATTCCTTTCCGTCGATAAAAATCTCATGATCGTAGGCATTGATGTTCATTTTTGGCTTTGCCCAACCGGCAACGCCATATTCGAATGGAACCTCATCCAACCAAACAGCAGTACCGTCCGCCTTAATCAAACGAGCGTTTCCCCAAACAGCTTGATCGTTATCCGTACCATCAGGACCTCCGGCAGTGATAAGCACCAGCTTATCCACGCCCTTCAAATCCACAGCAAAAGGTTCCGCTTTCTCTTTATGCTTCTTCCAAGTGGAAATAACCGGCATATTGGCTTTCTGAAGCTGAGAGTGCAGTTCCGTTTTTGCTTTAATCGATGCATCAATCCAAGTATCCACCTTCTTTTGTTTCGGACCTGCCGAAACAACGAAGGAGGCGGATAAAAGGAGTGATACTAATAGAAAGTATCTGTTCATGTATCTCTATTAAATAAGGGATTAGCAACTAAGACCTAATCTCGTTAGAGGGCAGCCTTCGGATTTGTAAAACGAAGACCATCGTTGTCGTGATAGCATGCCCATTCGTCAACGATAGCACCTTCCGGACCGGCCATCATGAAGTGGAACGATTCCAGTTGTTTCAAACGCAATACATCGCCCACCTTCTGAATAGTGAAGTTTTTGCTCTTGATCGGTCCGTGAGTAGCCGGGATTGCCGGAGCATTCGGGGTCTCGTCACCAATAACAGAGAAGTTGTAAACCCATCCCTTTTCAACCATCCACGACTCGTGTTTAGCAGGGAATTTGGTCTTTACGTGAGCATGTTCGGGGATCATCTGACCCGGGAGCAGATAGATAGCATGAGCAAAATAGCCATACTCCGGATCGTTAATCCAGAAGATACCGCCCATACCTACGTTTTCAAAATCGCCCAAACCAAAATCGGTAACCCACATGTCTTTTGCCATAAGCTCCGTAAACGGAACATCATAGAACTTAAACATGTCTTTCATTGCTTCGATAGCTACTTTCTGATCAAACTTGCCGTCCTTATAAAAATCGGCATTCGTGTACTTTTTAGAATACTTCATATCTTTATTATTTTTAGCGTTATCACAACAAGAGCTCTGCTCAGAGCAACATTCCGATCCTTCTGCTGCCTTGTTGGCAGTGTTTCCCGTACAAGCAACCATAGAACATAAAGCCAGTCCCATGACCATCATTTTCAAGTTCAATTCTCTTTTCATTTTCTGTTTCTATTTTTTAGTTAGTAATATCCGACTACGCTACCGCTATCCCCTCAATTTCTATCAACAGCTCATCCCGACAAACATCAGCCCACATATA
>CAVIFD010000187.1:2398-2791 GCA_963641545.1 bacterium
ATATTAAGTCCGTATGCATTCAAAAGCTGCTCAGCCTCTTTATAAAAAGACTTGTCTTTCAAATAAACCCTAAGCATTTTGAGCTTTGCCGCGCCTATCAACTCCGCTATATTCTCCATCGTAATATGAAGCTGACGCTCCAAACCAACACCCTTCAGGCTTTCTTCTCCACGAATGGCAGCCGTGCCCGATACATAAATCAACTTACGACCACCGAACGTCATGCTCTTGGCACGTTCGAACTTTGGAGTTGTCTTCTTGCTATGAGCTGTTTCCAAGACATCATCCGAATAAGCATGGGCTGCCACTTGCAATTTGTTGTCTATCGCCGTTGCGTAACAATCCGGCTTCGAGAACAACGCCGCATCCAAATCGACCAGCAAACCTCCTAAA
>CAVIFD010000187.1:2801-4046 GCA_963641545.1 bacterium
GTAATCCGCTCAATGTAGTTCCACTGACGGATAATGCTGTTTATCGGGAATTTCTCTTTTTCCAACAAGTCTGCCACCTGGCTGAAGACATCCTTCGACTGTTGCGTCATCCCCTCACCAACAACATCACCGTGGAAACCGCCGGCAAACACAAACCTGCCGCAGTCATTCTCCAGCACCACATACGGACTATCACCAAAATGCCGGTATGCTATCCGGTCGCCTTCATCCGGTGCGTACATATGGGCTTCCAACACCAGCCCTCCGTTTAACGGCGGCTGAGAGACATAAGTCAGCACCGGCTCTTGATCGCCATAGTATCCTCGCATCTTCTCACGCAGAATGGCACGACGCGTAACATATTCTTCATTGTCTTTCGGTGCTCCGAAAAAGACCAGCCTCAACATCTTCTCTTCACGCGGCAGTTGAGAGAACAGGTCTTCCACCATTTCCTCAAACCCCGCCTTCTCCGCAGAATAAATACCGTAACGTATCTTGTCGCAATAATTCATCAAATCCTCTTTTTAGAGTGAGTTCACATATTCAACCAATGCATCAATATCTTTCTTCGACACTTTCTTGTCGATACCATGTTTGTGCACCTCGAATACTTCTTCCATGGTAGCCGCCCTGCCATCGAAAAGATACGGTGCCGTGCGCCACACTTCCCGTAGCGTCGGCGTATCCCATCCTTTCTCAAACTCGATATCTTCGCCAATGCGATGATATTTCATGTCCGTGTAATATGGTCCGCTATGACATTCGCCACACTTCAGCTTTTCAAAGACCTTACGTCCTTCCTTTGCCAAGTCGGAGAGCTCTCCGTTAACAAGATAAGGACTGGGCACCGGACGCAACGATTTCAGATATTCATCCACACACACGGCATCTTCTTCCGACACATCAAAGAACTGGATGAAGTTATACCCTGCCCGCACGGCAGCCTCTGCGTGAGCACGGATACCGGAAATCATATTCGGAGGTGTCACATGACTAAACAACAAACTCTTGCAATTCTTCGGATTGCCTACACCGTCGTTCATCAAGTCCCAGTTCATACCGTCCGTACGTGCATCGCCGGGGTGACAGCCGTTACAGCTCTGCCAATTCTGGAAACAATGGGAAGCATCGTTGAAATACTTCTCTCCTTTATTTATGTCAGACTCCGTGCGCCCCGGATTCAATTCCATCGCCGTCACTTCCCTCGTATCCGTATTCATCACGTTGAGAACATCCGCAAAATAA
>CAVIFD010000188.1:0-4031 GCA_963641545.1 bacterium
GATATTCTCCGTGTCGAACACACGTCGTTGCATCACCTTCGATGCCCGCAGGTAAGGTTTGCGCACAATCAGATAAACCTTCCGTGCCAAGCCGGCTAAGTAGAGGGCTTCTTCGCAAGCCGTGTCGCCTCCGCCCACCACGGCAACAACCTTCTTGCGATAGAAAAAGCCGTCGCAGGTGGCACAGGCAGATACTCCCATCCCCGCATATTTCTGCTCGTCTGCCAGCCCCAAGTATTTCGCACTTGCTCCGGTGGCAATGATAAGTGCTTCCGTCTCGATCACCTTCCCGCCGTCTATCGTCACCTTATACGGTCTTGCGGAGAGATCCGTGGCAGTAGCTATGCCGGCGCGTATGTCCGTGCCGAAACGTTCCGCCTGCCGCCTGAGGTCTTCCATCAGCTTTGGTCCGCCGATGCCCTCGGGATAGCCAGGGAAGTTTTCCACCTCGGTGGTGATTGTCAGCTGCCCGCCCGGCTGAATGCCTTCATACAGGACGGGTGCGAGGTTTGCCCGCGACGCATATATTGCTGCCGTATATCCTGCAGGTCCGGAGCCTATGATCAGGCAACGAACCTTCTCGTTTGTCTTTTCTCCCATGTTCTTTGATGTATTTTATTGGAATTCGTACTTGTCACTCTCTCCCTTCAGCGCAGGTCTATCACCTCGGCATCCGGATAATCGCTCTCTTTGAACGTGAAGCTCTCGTCTCCGACGTCAAGCCCCGTCCTCAGGTTGCTGATGCGGATGGTCGTGCTCACGCCGTTCTTCGTCTCCACACTTATCTTCGAGGGGAAAGACGACGATTTCTCTATCTGCAGCGCAACCCTCACGATGTCGCCCTTCTTCTTCGCTGTCAGCTCCACGTCGTAGGCAGACTTGCCGCTCTCTGCCGTGCTCTCGCCGACATATTTCGCGGTAAACCCTTTCTTGTAACCACGCAGCAGCAACGTCGGGTTCGTAAGCTGAAGCTCTTCGCCCGAAGGTGTCGTGACGTTCACTTCCTCGTTGCGCTCCACGTACGACCACTGCGTCGTGCCGTCGAACCATACCTTCATATCCGGTGTCTCAAGGCGAAACTTGTCGCCTTTCATCTCTATTGTCCCCTCAAAGCTCTCGGAGGCTTTCTGTGCATCGTATCGGGTGTGTATCGCAAAGGTGGCAGAGATGCCGCCGGATGCTTCATAGACGGCGGCAGCCTTGTCGAGTATCGTCGCGGCGTTCTGTGCCGTCGCTTGCCGCGTGCCGAAGAGAAGGCACACCGTCAGCAATGCTGCTACCTTATATATATGTATACTCTTCATCATTTGCTCTCTTGTCATTTCTTATCTCAACGAATTGAGCAGCTGCTCCAAATTGTATTCGTCCTGTATCAACACCTGACGGGCTTTGCTTCCTTCGAACGGACCGACGATGCCGGCAGCCTCCATCTGGTCCATCAGCCGCCCCGCACGGTTGTAGCCTATGGAGAACTTACGTTGGATGAGCGACGTCGAGCCTTGCTGCTGCACCACTATCAGTCGGGCTGCCTCGTCGAACAGCGGGTCGCGGTCCGACAGATCCACCCCGCCCGGACCTTTCTCTTCTCCGCCTTCACCTACATACTCGGGCAGCAGGAAGGCTGTCTCATATCCCGTCTGCGAGGATATGTATTCAACGATCTGCTCCACCTCCGGCGTGTCGACAAAGGCACACTGCACACGTGTTGTGTTTCCGCCCTGCGAGAACAACAAGTCGCCGCGCCCTATCAGCTGGTTGGCTCCCGGGGCATCGAGGATGGTGCGCGAGTCTACCATCTGCATCACGCGGAAAGCCATGCGTGCAGGGAAGTTCGCCTTGATGATACCGGTGATGATATTGGTGGACGGACGCTGCGTGGCAATGATCATATGTATACCTACGGCACGTGCCTTCTGCGCGATACGGGCAATAGGCATCTCTATCTCTTTCCCCGCCTGCATGATGAGGTCGCCAAACTCGTCGATGATAACCACGATGAACGGCATGAACTTATGCCCCTTCTCCGGATTGAGACGGCGGGAGATGAACTTGGCATTATATTCCTTGATGTTGCGCACATGGGCTTTCATCAGCAGCTCGTAGCGGTCGTCCATCTCCTTGCAGACCGAGTTGAGCGTCATGATAACCTTCGTGCAGTCGGTGATGACAGCCTTGTCGGCATCGGGCAGCTTCGCTAAGTAGTGACGCTCCAGATCTGCGTATATGCCGAACTCCACCATCTTGGGGTCCACCAAGACAAACTTCAGCTCCGACGGGTGTTTTTTGTACAGAAGAGATGTTATCACGGCATTCAGCCCGACCGACTTTCCCTGTCCCGTGGCTCCTGCCACCAAGAGGTGAGGCATCTTGCAGAGGTCGAACATGAATATCTCGTTCGTGATGGTCTTGCCCAACACGACAGGCAGGTCGTATTTCGACTCCTGGAACTTACGCGAAGAGACGACAGACTGCATCGACACGATCTGCGGGTCTTTGTTCGGCACCTCTATACCTATCGTCCCCTTGCCCGGCATCGGCGCAATGATACGTATGCCGAGGGCAGAGAGGCTGAGCGCAATGTCGTCTTCCAGGTTCTTTATCTTCGAGATGCGCACTCCCGTGTCGGGGATCACCTCGTAGAGCGTGATGGTGGGACCTACGGTTGCGCGGATGGAGACAATGTTGATGCCGAAGCTCTTCAATGTGTCTGTTATCCGTTGCTTGTTCTCGTTCTGCTCGTCCATATCAACCTGACGGTCGCCCGTGTCGTATTTCTTCAGCAGCTCGATGGGTGGATTGCGAAACGACGAGAGGTCGAGCTTCGGGTCATAGTCTTCCATCTCTGTCCCCACATATTCCTCGTCGTCGCCTGTCGGCACGTCAACGGTAAACTCCGTATCGTCGTCGTCGTCGTCCGCCTGCGGCTCTTCTGCGTCTTCTTCCATGGGCTCATCTTCCGGCACGGTCACCACAAACCCCTCGTCTTCCTTGTATTCTTTCTTCGGCGTGTATTCTTCCTCCGGCTCCGGCTCGTCCTTCTCTTCCGGCAAGTCCTCTTCTTCCTCTTCCTCTTCCGTGTCCGCTTCTTCCGTCTGTGCTCTCTTTTTCCGCGCCTTCAGCCATCCGAAAGAAAGCAGACCTTGGAGGAACGGTATGGTCCTTCGGCTGGTGAATATCGCGATGATAAGGAAGCTGCCGATAAGAAGCAACATAGTCCCCGCCACACCGATGTTCGTTTCCAATATCTCCATGAGATAATACCCGTGCTGACCGCCAAGGTAGATGAACGTGTCTTCATACCCCGAGATAAACACGAAGGCAAAAAACACCGAGCCCCACACTAATGTGGAAGCGCAGAAAAGAAACCTTTGCAAGAGAGATATGCGGCGCATCTTCATCAGCTTGGCGCCAACCGACCCTGTGAAAAGCAATATCATAACCGACGATACGCCAAACCAGCGGTTCACCAGCAGATCGGCAATGTATGCTCCGCGCACTCCCATCCAGTTGCCCACCGACCCGCGGTTTTTCAGCAAGTCCGCCACCGGCACGTTCTCGATCTTGCTCTGATCCGCGCCGCCCGTGAAGAAGAACGAGATCAACGCAAGAGCGACGTACAGTGTCATGAATTCTATCACTAACCCCGTGATATATCGGGTTCGTTCGTTTGTGAAAAACATCTTTATGCCGGCAAACCTCCCTTGCCCGCCTTCTTTGGAATGTTTTGTTGTAGTTGCAGACTTAGCCATCTCTCTCATTTTTTGCAGCCCGCAAATATACAACTATCCGCCGACTTTCCGCCCCGCCCCTGTCGCCCCGCCTTCGCGACGCGGGATCTCATACTCGACTTCGGTGCATTTCTTTCAAAAGCAGTACCGATACTTTTCATTAAAAGTACCGATACTTTCGGGCTGAAGTATCGGTACTGTTTTTCGAGAGGGCTAGCCCTTTTGCCTAAAAGGGTTAGCCCTTTTGCCCGAGAGGGCTAGCCCTCCTGTTTTCGAGAGGTCTGAACCTTTTGCCCAAAAGGT
>CAVIFD010000189.1:0-3401 GCA_963641545.1 bacterium
GGCGGGGTATAATAAACGGCATAAAATTATACCGCGCGATCCGGCGGGGTATAATTGTTTGAGAAAACTTAGTCAAAACAAGAAGAAAGAGACAATGTCAGACAGATTATACGTATTCGACACCACGCTTCGCGACGGTGAGCAGGTGCCGGGCTGTCAGTTGAACAGTATCGAGAAGATTCAGGTGGCACGAGCACTCGAAGGATTAGGTGTGGATGTTATCGAAGCCGGTTTCCCCGTATCAAGTCCGGGCGACTTCAACAGTGTGGTCGAGATATCGAAAGCCGTCACGTGGCCGACCATCTGTGCCCTCACGCGAGCCGTGGAGAAAGATATAGACGTGGCTGCCGAAGCCTTGAAGTTTGCCAAACACGGACGTATCCATACAGGTATAGGTACTTCCGACTATCATATCCGCTATAAGTTCAACTCCAACCGAGAGGAGATACTTGAGCGCGCCATTGCTGCCACCCGCTACGCAAAGAAATACGTGGAGGACGTGGAGTTCTACTGCGAAGATGCAGGGCGCACGGACAACGAGTATCTGGCGCGGGTTGTCGAGGCAGTGATAAAAGCCGGTGCAACGGTGGTGAACATCCCCGATACGACGGGCTACTGCCTGCCGGACGAATACGGTGCAAAGATTAAATATCTGATGGAGCACGTGGACGGCATACACAACGCCGTTATCTCGACGCACTGCCACAACGACCTCGGCATGGCAACAGCCAACACCGTGGAGGGAGTGCTCGGCGGGGCGCGTCAGGTGGAGGTGACCATCAACGGCATAGGTGAACGCGCCGGCAACACCTCGCTCGAAGAGGTGGCAATGATCTTCCGCAGCCACAAAGAGCGAGGCATCGAGACCAACATCAACACGACGAAGATATACGGCATCAGCCGCATGGTGTCGAGCCTGATGAATATGCCGGTGCAGCCCAACAAGGCGATCGTCGGGCGTAACGCCTTTGCCCACTCTTCTGGTATCCACCAGGACGGCGTGCTGAAGAACCGCGAGAGCTATGAGATTATCGACCCCAAGGATGTGGGCATCGACGACAATGCCATCGTGCTGACAGCCCGCAGCGGACGTGCCGCCTTGAAGCACCGCCTCAACATACTCGGCGTGGAGCTGAGCCAGGAGAAGCTGGACAAGGTGTACGACGAGTTCCTCAAGCTGGCAGACCGCAAGAAAGATATCAACGACGACGATGTGCTGATGCTCGCAGGCAAGGACCGTACAGCCATGCACCGTATCAAGCTCGACTACCTTCAGGTGACCTCCGGCGTGGGTCTCAAGCCCGTAGCCAGCGTCTGCCTTGATATAGCAGGTGAGAAGTTCGAGGCTGCCGCCGCCGGCAACGGTCCCGTCGACGCTGCCATCAAAGCCGTCAAGTCCATCATTCATCGCACCATGACAATCCGCGAGTTCCTCATTCAGGCTATCAACAAGGGGAGCGACGACATGGGTAAGGTGCACATGCAGGTGGAATACGAAGGCAACCGCTACTACGGCTTTGCTGCCAACACCGACATCATCGCCGCGTCTGTCGAGGCTTTCATCGACGCGATAAACAAGTTTGTAAAGTAACGTAACACGAAAGAGATACAATGAGCAAGACATTATTCGAGAAGATTTGGGAGAAACATGTGGTGGATACATTGGCAGACGGGACAATACAGCTCTACATCGACCGCCTGTATTGCCACGAGGTGACCAGTCCGCAGGCGTTTGCCGGACTGCGTGAGCGCGGCTTGAAGCCCTTCCGCCCGCAGCAGATCACCTGCATGCCGGACCATAACATCCCGACGCTGCACCAGGAGCTTCCCATCCAAGACCCCGTTTCACGCAATCAGGTGGACACTTTGGAGAAGAACGCGAAAGACTTCGGCTTGGCATACTACGGCTTGCGCCATCCCAAGAACGGCATCATACATGTTGTCGGTCCGGAGACGGGACTGACGCAGCCGGGTATGACAATCGTATGCGGCGACTCGCACACCTCCACTCACGGCGCAATGGGTGCCATAGCTTTCGGCATCGGTACCAGCGAAGTGGAGATGACCTTGGCAACGCAGTGCATCATGCAGCGCAAGCCAAAGACCATGCGCATCACCGTCGATGGCAAACGCCGACAGGGTGTGACGGCAAAAGACATTGCCCTCTATATCATCAGCCGCATGACGACGGGCGGCGCCACGGGCTATTTCGTTGAATATGCCGGCGAGGCCATCCGCAGCACAACGATGGAGGAACGCCTGACGATCTGCAACCTCTCCATCGAGATGGGTGCACGCGGCGGCATGATTGCCCCCGATGAGGTGACGTTCTCTTACCTCAAAGACCGCGAGGCTGCTCCCCGCGGCGAGGCATGGGAGAAGAAGCTCAAGGAATGGCGCACACTCTACAGCGACCCCGATGCCGTGTTCGACAAAGAGATACTCTTCCACGCCGAAGACATAGAGCCGATGGTGACCTACGGAACGAATCCCGGCATGGGTATGGGTATACTCGAGAGCATCCCTGCGTTGGAAAGCATAGACGAGGCAGGGCGTATCTCTTACAAGAAATCGCTCGACTACATGGGCTTCGCCGCGGGAGAGCGGATGCTGGGGAAGAAGATAGACTATGTGTTTCTCGGAAGCTGCACGAACGGTCGCATAGAGGATTTCCGTGCTTTCGCCTCTTTGGTGAAGGGTAGAAAGAAAGCGGATGGCGTGGTTGCATGGCTTGTGCCCGGGAGCTGGCAGGTGGAGCGTCAGATACGTGCCGAGGGGATAGACAAGACCCTTGCGGAAGCAGGCTTCGAGCTGCGTCAGCCGGGTTGCTCGGCTTGTCTTGCGATGAACGACGACAAGGTGCCCGCAGGGAAGTATGCCGTGTCAACCTCCAACCGTAACTTTGAGGGTCGTCAGGGACCGGGCGCACGTACCATCCTTGCAGGTCCGCTGGTGGCTGCCGCCGCTGCCGTGACGGGCAGGATCACCGACCCGCGCGATTTGATGTAAGAACAACTTGTAACAAACAAACGATATCATTCAGATGAAAGAGAAATTCAATATACTGACATCAACCTGTGTCCCACTCCCCCTGGAGAATGTGGACACGGACCAGATCATCCCCGCCCGTTTCCTGAAGGCGACGACGCGCGAAGGTTTTGGCGACAATCTTTTCCGCGACTGGCGTTACGACAAGGCAGGCAATCCCAATCCCGACTTCGTGTTGAACAAGGGTGTCTACAAAGGTGAGATCCTCGTTGCAGGAAAGAACTTCGGCAGCGGCTCGAGCCGCGAGCATGCAGCCTGGGCAATCGCGGGATATGGGTTCCGTGCGGTGGTGAGCAGCTTCTTTGCCGATATCTTCAAGAACAACTCGATGAACAACGGTATTGTTCCTGTGG
>CAVIFD010000189.1:3411-4014 GCA_963641545.1 bacterium
GACAATCGACCTGCCGCAGCAGACGATAACCAACAATGCCACCCGCCGCAGCGAGCATTTCGACATCAACGCCTACAAGAAAGACTGCCTTGTGAACGGTCTCGACGACATAGACTATCTGCTTGCCAACAAATCGAAGATCGAAGCCTACGAAGCTTCGCGATAAAACTCCGAAGAGATCTATGGTGGAAATAATGGATACGACCCTTCGCGACGGGGAACAGACCTCGGGTGTCTCCTTCACAGCTCACGAGAAGCTCAACATCGCACAGATGCTGCTGGGCGACCTCGGGGTGAACCGTATGGAGATAGCCTCTGCCCGCGTGTCGGACGGAGAGTTTGAAGCCGTGAAGCGCGTGGCTGCCTGGGCAGAGCGCACCGGCAATCTGCACAAGCTCGAGGTGCTCGGCTTTGTGGATGGCGACACTTCGCTCCGATGGATCGAGGCTGCGGGCTGCCGCGTGGTGAACCTTCTCTGCAAAGGCTCGTACAAGCATGTGACCGAACAGCTCGGCAAACAGCCCGAGCAGCATATCTCCGATATCCGCTCGGTCGTGTCGCTGGCAATGGAGAAAGGTATCGAGGTCAATCTCTATCTTGAAG
>CAVIFD010000190.1:0-1322 GCA_963641545.1 bacterium
GAGTAGATTTCCCGACATTCGGAAGACCTACGATGCCACATTGTAATGCCATATATCTATTGTTTTTATTTGTTTTTTCGAAGCCGCAAAGATAACCAAAATTGGAACGGACGGCACAACCGGACCCGTCTCGCGGATTTGTATTACTTTTGCCACAGTTGAAAACAAATAAAACATCACTTATGACACAATTATTTCCGACAGACCTGCCCTACAAAGTGGCAGATATGAAGCTTGCCGGTTTCGGCAGGAAAGAGATCGAGATTGCCGAACACGAGATGCCGGGGCTTATGGCTTTGCGCCGCAAGTATGCCGCCGGCAAACCGCTGAAAGGTGCACGCATCACCGGCTCGCTCCACATGACCATTCAGACTGCCGTCCTTATAGAGACGCTTGTTGCCTTAGGTGCCGACGTGCGCTGGGCAAGCTGTAATATCTTCTCCACACAAGACCATGCCGCTGCCGCCATTGCAGCCGACGGCGTGCCGGTGTTTGCCTGGAAAGGCGAGACGCTGGAGGAATACTGGTGGTGTACGGACATGGCTCTGCGTTTCCCGGGCGGGAAAGGTCCGCAGCTGATTGTGGACGACGGCGGCGACGCTTCCTTGCTTGTGCATAAAGGCTACCGCGCGGAAGAAGACGCCGAGACAATCAACCACAAAGGAGACTGCCATGAGGAGCAGGTTATTCTTGATACGTTGCGCCGCATCCTGAAGGAAGATGGCGGGCGTTGGCATCGCACGGTGGAAGGGATGAAGGGAGTTTCGGAAGAGACGACCACAGGAGTGCACCGTCTGTATCAGATGATGGAACGGGGCGAACTGCTTGTCCCGGCAATCAACGTGAACGACTCGGTGACGAAGTCGAAGTTCGACAACCTGTACGGCTGCCGCGAGTCGTTGGCAGACGGCATCAAACGTGCCACGGATGTGATGATTGCCGGAAAGGTGGTGGTCGTTGCCGGATATGGCGATGTGGGCAAAGGCTGCGCCCATTCCATGCGAAGCTACGGAGCGCGTGTGTTGGTTACGGAGATAGACCCGATATGTGCCCTTCAGGCTGCAATGGAAGGCTTCGAGGTGACAACAATGGAAGAAGCCGTGAAGGAAGGAAACATCTTCGTTACTGCCACGGGCAACTGCGACATCATCACGATAGATCACATGACGCAGATGAAAGACCAGGCGATTGTCTGCAACATAGGCCATTTCGACAACGAGATACGTGTTGCCGACCTTGTAAGCTACCCCGGCATACGGCATACGAACATCAAGCCGCAGGTGGACAAATACACCTTCCCCGACGGGCACAGCATCTTCCTC
>CAVIFD010000190.1:1359-3969 GCA_963641545.1 bacterium
CAAGTACACGTTCCCCGACGGGCACAGCATCTTCCTCTTGGCGGAAGGGAGACTGGTCAACCTCGGCTGCGCAACGGGGCATCCTTCGTTCGTGATGAGCAACTCGTTCACCAACCAGGTGCTCGCACAGATGGATCTGTGGCAGAAGCCTTACAAAGTTGGCGTGTATCGTCTGCCCAAACACTTGGACGAGGAAGTGGCTCGCCTGCATCTCGAACGCATCGGCGTGAAGCTGTCCGTGCTGACGCAGAAGCAGGCAGACTATATCGGAGTGCCCGTGGAAGGACCTTTCAAGGCCGAGCATTACAGATACTGAAAACGACCTCACATCATGGAAGCAATAACGCTATCGCTCATCGTCCCCGTGTACAACCGTCCCTGCGAAGCGGACGAGCTGCTGGAGAGCCTGACCCGACAGACGAGGCAGGACTTCGAAGTCATCATCGTTGAAGACGGCTCTGCGGACACCTGCAAACACATCGTTGACAAGTACGAAGGTCGGCTTGCGGTGCGTTATTACTTCACACCAAACGGCGGTCCCGGCAAGGCACGCAACTACGGAGCACAGCATGCCGGCGCCGATTACCTGATTGTGTTGGATTCGGATTGCATCCTGCCTCCCGGATACATCGAGGCAGTGCATAAGGAACTGGACGAGACCGGCGCGGATGCGTTCGGCGGTCCCGACAAAGCCTCCGAGGGCTTCACCGACGTGCAGAAAGCCATCAACTATTCGATGACCTCCTTTCTGACCACCGGCGGCATCCGCGGAGGGAAAAAGAAAATGGATAAGTTCTATCCCCGAAGTTTCAATATGGGGATACGAAGAAGCGCGTATGAGGCATTGGGAGGGTTCTCGGATATGCGCTTCGGGGAGGATATAGACTTCAGCATTCGCCTCTACAAGGGAGGCTACAAGGTGAGGCTGTTTCCGTCGGCTTGGGTCTTTCACAAGCGTCGGACGGACTGGAAGAAGTTCTTCCGACAGGTGTACAACTCGGGTATAGCCCGCATATCGCTATACAAGAAATATCCCGAGTCGCTGAAGGTTGTCCATCTGCTGCCCGCCGTCTTCACGCTCGGCGTGCTCACACTTCTCATCGGGGAGTTCTCCTGTCGGTGGAGCCTGCTGCCGCTGCTGCTTTTCGCCGTGTTGATATTTGCCGATTCGTCTTGTCTGAACAGAAGCGCGAAGATCGGGGCGTTGTCCGTCATTGCTTCCTTTGTGCAGCTCATGGGCTACGGCAGCGGTTTCATAGCTGCCGTATGGAATCTTCTTGTCTTGAAGAAAGAGAGCTATTCCGCGTTTAGGAACAGCTTCTACAAGTGACGCTCCTCTTTCAGGTATTTCCAGCCTGACCAACCCACGGCAACAAAGAGCAGCAGCAGGATCAGGAACGAACTGTAAGCCGACACATTTGCCGCGAATATATACGTGTCCGGGTGGAACCGGAAAACAACCGTATGCTCGCCAGAGGGCACAATCATACCCCGCAAGATCCAATCCACGCGGAAGTGCGGCACTTCCTTCCCGTCGACATACGCTTTCCATCCCGGGGAATAGTATATCTCGGAAAAGACCACCGGCTGATCCGTCGCAGCCTTCGTCCGGTATGTCAGGCAGCTCGGGCGATATTTCTCCAATGTAATCGTGGCAGTCGAGTCTTTCTGCGGAGTGAACCCTTTGAGACAATCGGCAAAACGCTTGTCCACAACCGCCGTCACCCGCGGGTCGATCCTGTTCAATGCCTCTATCTCGGCATCGGCGTTCTCCACGATCTCCACCTTATCCACCATCCACGCATTACCCAAAGCATACGGATTACGGATTGGTGCCTGTTCGGGATTATATATGATATAGCGGGTGTTGAGCATGTTCAGCGTCGGAGAGGCTGCAAGCACGGCATATATCTCGTCTACGGAATGTGCCTTCTGCAAGGCGCCGACGATATTGTGATATTCTCCGTCCAGGCGATGGTCAATCAGCTCCTGGTATCTGCGCAGCTTAACGGCATGATACCCTCCGATGGAGTGATGGAAATACGACACCTCGGTGTCTTGCCACGGGTTATTCAGCCCGAACACGCGAAACGACTCGTCCTTGTCCTTAAAGATCTCTTTGTCGGCAACGCTCTCCTTATAGGTCTCGTTCGGTTTTTCCTTGACATAATTGCTGTCGTTCAGGTAACGGCGGTCAACAGTCCAAAGGTCTGCCAATATAAGCACAGCCATTCCTGCGCTCACCATCATGGCTGTCGACTGCTTGCGTCCGGACTTCCAATACCACACAAGCAGCGCTGCGCCCAAGAGGATAAAGACTAGCGAACGAAGGGCATCTGCTGAAGTGAGCGAAGCACGGTCCATAAGCAGAGCAGCGTAGTACCATTCCGGCACACGGCTTTGGAACTGTGCGTCGTATGCCGACCGGAAATCGAGCAGCAGCGTCGGCACAACCCAAAGCACCAGGCAAAGCCCTCCGGTCAATCCCAACGCCCACAAGAAACCTTTCTTCAGACGCGCCTCATCGACCTTATCAGCCAATATATCCCTAAGCCCCCATATTCCGACAAGCGGGAACACCAGCCCGGGGATCACAAGTGCCATCTCCAC
>CAVIFD010000191.1:0-3962 GCA_963641545.1 bacterium
TACGGATGTGGTGGTAACCTCCACAAACGCGCGGCAGATAGTTGAAAGTTTTCCCGAAGGCACGAAGATGATATTCGGACCGGACCGCAATCTCGGAAACTATATAAACAGTATTACGGGCAGGAATATGTTGCTTTGGAACGGTGCCTGCCATGTGCATGAGCAGTTCTCGCTTGAAAAGATACTCGAGCTGAAGAAACAGTATCCGGAGGCGGAAGTCATCACGCACCCCGAATGCAAACAGCCCGTCATACAGGTTTCCGACTTTGTGGGGTCGACGGCAGCTCTCTTGAAACATACCGTCAAGTCGGACAAGAGACAGTTTATCGTGGCAACGGAAAGCGGCGTTATCCATGAGATGCGCAAGAAGAGTCCGGACAAGGAATTTATCCCTGCGCCCCCGAACGACAGCACTTGCGCTTGCAACGAATGCAATTTCATGCGGTTGAACACTATGGAGAAGCTGTATAACTGCCTTAAGTTTGAGATGCCCGAAATATTCGTTGACGAAGAAGTGCAGAAGAAAGCCATCAAACCCATCAGAAAAATGTTGGAGATATCCGAGAGGTTGGGTCTGTGATAATGAAACAGGAGGTATTAATCTTTTCGGTAAAAGGTTTAAACCTTTTGCCCGAAAGGTTTAAACCTCTCAAAAAAAGGGGATCGTTACTTCACTATCATGATCTTGGTGACAACGCTCTCTTTTGCTTCGGGAGTGGCGGATAAAACCAGGTAAACCCCTGTTGCCACGCGTCCGCCTCCTTTTCTGCAGCAATCCCATGTGAATGTTCCGCCCTTGGATTTTCCCTGATAGATGATATTACCTCTTATATCCGTTATCTTGACATTCGAGTTTTCCATAAGTCCGGCAATGGTAACATGGTCGCCATGCTCGGGACGGACGGGATTGGGGTAGGCATATACGTCGGAATAGTCTTCGCTGCCTTGCGTAGCGTCGCCCATATATGAAACCAAGCCTTTTTCAGTGCCTATGAACACTTCTCCCGTGGTTTGGTTGATGGCTAACGAATTTATCTGGTTCGAAGGAAGAGGCGAGTTGGATGTGGTGAAGTTGGCTATCGTTTCCATCCCGTCTTCGCTGACAAGAAATACACCGGAAGTGTTAGTTGCTATCCATTTACGGTTGCCGCCGTCCACGGCTATGGCGTTGATTTGCTCTCCGTCTAAAAGGTAATACGATTCGCCGTCGTCGTTTGTACGGACAATGCGAGTGCACCTAATGTTATTTATGTCCTTGTAGTTGGTGCAGACGATAGGTCCCCTGTTCGTACCTATCCATACCTGTCCTTCTTTGTCTTCCGTCACGCAGAAATAGCCATTGGCATCTATATTACCGTTCGAGTCTGTGAACATACTGTAGAAATTATATTCGTCGTCGCCCTCGTCGTCGATGGTGCCTTTATCATCGAAAACAAATATGCCGCGCACAGAGCCGTAAGGACTGTTTATCCATTTATATCCGTTTGATGTGATGGTTATCTTGTCTGCCATGGAAACGTTCTTGTATCCGTCGAAAGAGAAACTCTTCCAGCTTCCGTCTGCTTTCAGCACTTTAAGTACGGATTCCACCTCGCAGTTTGTCATCCACAGGTTTCCTTCATCGTCGAAAGTAACTCCTCCGACGCGCACATAGTTGTACGGATTACCACCTGCCACTATATAATCGAGCGTGCTGTTCGTATGGTTGTAGAGCTGCACGGGTTCTTTGTCTTTCAGCTCCACTATTCCTTCCCCATAGGATGAAATGAAACAACGGTCGGGATCTTTCGGGTCGACGGCTACTCCGGTGTAGTCCCAAAAGCGGCGGAACTGATTTGTTTCGTTGGCACCGCTGTTTCTGTTTATCTTATTCTCGTCGAAGTTGAACCATTTGTTGTCTTCATATTCCATAAACGTTCCCGGGCGATTCCAACGGTCTGTCCAGCGTCCTCCGCCTATGACGAGCAGTTTGCCGTTGTATGTAGTCATGTAGTAGTTGTAGTTTCGTTTCGGATAGGCTGTGTCGTCGTTGGTGTTTTCAAGTATCACTTCATACTTACCATTATTCTTTTGTACACCCTTTATCCCGTTTGTACCCGCCGCTATCCAATAGGTGCCGTCATCTTTCAGCGAAGAAACACCATTGACGATGCCTGCATTTACGGTCTCCCTTTCAGTCATGGAAGAGTATATGTATAGCGTGGAAGATGTGTAGGTCATCAGCTTGCCGTTCTCTACAACCATACCTTTAAGACTGTTGTTGCTAAGCAGGCTTCTTACCGCGTTGTCCGTTCCTTTGTAATATATGCCGCTTGATGTAAGCATACAAAGGCTTTGCTTGAAGAAGCATATACCTGTGATGCTACCCGTATCAAACCCGCTTGAAGGCAACTCATAGGTTTTCCATTCGTTGTAGTCGAGCAGATTGCTGCCGAGCGGAGCATATATCAAACCCGCAGAGGTGGCGGCATAAATGTTTTCGCCGTCTATGCAAACGGAATACACTTTCTCGTTGAGCTTGTAGGTATCCTTGATTTCTTTCTTATCCATATTGAGGGCAATAATGCCGAAGTCGGTGGAGAGGTAGGCAAACTCGTTGTACAGGCAGACGCTGTTGATGGTCTTGTTTGTCACGGCGGAATTATCCAGCAGATGAGAAATGTTATATACGCCGTTTTCGTCCAAGAGGTCTATATTACCGTTGGTGTAGGTAATGAGCAACCGTCCTGCATCGGGATTAAAGGCTATATGATTTATGTCGCCGTCGCTAAGCCCTGTCTGCCCGGAATAGTAAGCAAGGCTGTTGTCTTCTTTGTTGTAGCTGTATAACGAGCCGTTTGCCACGGCATATACATGATTGTCTGCTTCTGCAACATGTTTTGTCTCGTAGTAAGACAGGTAACTGCTCCACTGCCCCACACCTTTCTGTGCAGCCATGTAGTGCAGCGTCACGAATAAAAGCAGAAGAGTGTATAATGTCCGTTTCATGTCTTTATTCGGTTAATGAGGATAAGAAAGCACTTAGTTTCCGTACAGCTTCCGCACGGTGGCTGATGGCGTTCTTTACGTTGTCGCCAAGCTCGGCAAATGTCTTCGTATAACCGTCGGGCATAAAGACGGGGTCGTAACCGAACCCGTTAGTTCCGCGTTTATCCTCCGTTATAATACCGTTTACGATGCCTTCAAACATATACTCTTTGCCGTCGAGGACAAGGGCAATAACTGTGCGGAAACGAGCACGGCGGTTTTCCTTTCCCTCCATTTCCGAGAGGAGCTTCTGCATGTTGGCTTCCGAGTCGTGTGCCTCGCCTGCATAACGTGCCGAATACACGCCCGGCGCACCGCCAAGAGCTTCCACCTCAAGACCCGTATCATCGGCAAAGCAATCGCATCCGAACTTATCCTTTATGTAGCGGGCTTTCTGAAGGGCGTTTTCTTCAAGCGTTGAGCCTGTCTCGGGTATATCGTCGTGACAGTTTATATCGCGCAGACTTGCTATCTCTGCGCGACCGGCAGTTATTTTACGTACCTCATCCAGTTTGTGGAGGTTGTTTGTTGCGAATACGAGTTTCATAATGCGTGAGTATATGAATGAAAAAGCACTTCCGTACGGGATATATAACGCGTGGAAGTGCTTTTAATTGTCCCTATAGAAGGTTTATGTTTTTATCTGGTCGAATCCCTCTCCGTATACACCACGAACGATACTCTGCGATATAAACGCCCGGTTGTCTATCTTCTTTACCAAACGGAAGATGGATACCGACTCCGACTTCTTTGCCAGCAGGACAACCACCTTGACGGGCTTATGGGAAAAGCCTCCCGTGCCGTCGAGTATGGTGCAGCCGCGATTCAGGTCGTGAATGATCCTGTCGGCAATCTCTTCGTATTTCTGCGAGAAGATGAGAAACTGCACCGACTGGCGGTTTCCGTTCAACACCATATCGAGCACGTAGTTGCTG